>DASVBA010000122.1:0-5608 GCA_036376095.1 Chryseolinea sp. | reverse complement strand
AATCCTATCATGTTGCGCGACGCTGAATTCGGCCCCATCAGGTTACGGGCATTCGGAACGTTTGCCATTAAAGTGGCTGATGCTGGCAAGTTCATTAAGGAGATTGCCGGGACACAAGCGCATTTTACGGCAGAAGAAGTGTCGGAGCAATTGCGAAACATGATCGTAACGCGCTTCACCGATGCCGTTGCTGAAAGTAAAATCCCCATTCTTGATCTTGCCGCAAATTATGATGAGCTGTCAAAATTTATTTCCGCGAAGATCAATCCGGAGTTTGGAGAATATGGGCTCGAAGTCACGAAGTTCCTTGTTGAAAATATATCGTTGCCACCGGAAGTAGAGCAAGCGCTGGACAAGCGAAGCAGCATGGGTATACTCGGCAACCTCAGCCAATACGCACAATATCAGGCTGCGAACGCAATGGAAGCAGCAGCTAAAAATCCCGGGGGTAACGCCAGCGAAGGTATCGGCATGGGAATGGGTTTTGCGATGGCCAATCAAATGGGCCAGATGTTCAATCAGCAAAATCAGGGTGGCCAAACACCTCCGCCTATACCAGGCAATACTTTTTTTGTTGTTATAAACGGCCAGCAGCAAGGTCCGCATAGCCTTCAGGTCATTCAACAATTAGTACAGCAAGGTTCCGTGACCCGCGACACATTAGTTTGGAAGCAGGGAATGGCTTCATGGACAAAGGCCAACGATGTTGCGGATCTGTCGTCGTTGTTCGGTGCCGCTCCGCCGCCGCTTCCACCCAACAGCTGATCACAAAAATTTTCAACACTTCCGGAGTTAGACATTAATGAGCGACTTTTCTGAAGCCACAAAAGCCATTAACAACGAACTGGCCTGCAATGGATGTGGCGCTATATTGAAGTTCAAACCAGGTACGCATCACCTCGCCTGTGAATACTGCGGCGCGCAAAATGAGATTGCTAAGCCGGATGATACCGGTAGCGTTACTGAGTTAAGTCTCGATGAATTTCTTGAAAAGAATTTCCAACAGGAGGACAAAGTGCAGGTCACTCTTGTCAAGTGCCAAAGCTGCGGAGCTTCGTCAACGCTGTCTGCCGGCATCAGTTCCGACAAATGTCCTTTTTGTGCATCCATTATCGTTGTAAAAGATGGAACGACAGCAACATTACACAAGCCGCAGTATGTTCTTCCATTTGGTATCGATGAAAGCAAAGCAACCGACAGTTTCAGGCACTGGATAAAGACGCTCTGGTTTGCGCCCAGCGACCTCAAACATTTTGGTGACAGCGCAAACCGGTTAACAGGAATGTATCTTCCTTTCTGGACGTTCGACTGCAAAACTGATTCGGACTATACAGGACAACGTGGCGAGAACTATATGGTCAGTGAATCGTATACAGTCGTCGAAAATGGAAAGAATGTGACGCGCAACCGTCAGGTCACAAAAACACGGTGGTATCCTGCATCCGGTAAAGTAAACAATGCGTTTGACGATTTACTTATAGAAGCAACACGCTCACTGAGAAAAGACAAGCTAAGGGCACTTGAGCCGTGGGATCTCAAAAATCTCGTTGTGTACAATGATAAATACCTTAGCGGTTTTAGGACGGAGACTTATTCGGTGGATGTTAAGAGCGGATACATGGAAGCCAAGCAACGGATGGAGCCGGCAATTCAATCTACGATCAGGCAGGATATTGGCGGAGATCAGCAGATGATCCACTTCGTTAAGACGAACTATCACGACCCTACCTTCAAACATATTTTGTTACCGGTATGGCTAAGCGCCTACCGTTACAACAATAAGGTGTTTCAATTTGTCATTAACGCCCGCACGGGTGAAGTCCAGGGTGAACGTCCTTACAGCAGCGCAAAAATTGCGTTGGCCGTCATCGCGGGAATTATCATTGCGATTGTATTGTATTCAGTGTTTTCCAATTGAAATAATTCCAGCGGCACTTTTTGCACCCTTGAAGAGAAATGATTTCCCGGCAAGCATATTACATGTTGCATTTCCATCAGGACAATAGCGGTAGCAAACGGATTTAACGGATGAACTGAATCCCGTACGGGATGATAAAAAAGTTGGTGGTGTACTCCAATTGAAAAACCTGAATAGTTGATTGCTAGAAATATTTCAAATACTAACATCTTTCGGTCATGACGCAATTGTCTCCGCTGAGAATCGATATCTTAGAATAGTAGTCAACCGATTTGAAGGCAAAAGAGCAAAATACAATAGCGCAATTGGTTGAAAGTTTCACAAAGTTCTTGAAAAGCATTACTCATAACTCGATGAAATTCAATAGACTTATCAGACCCCAACACTCGTTTCTGCGGTTGATCATTCATCCACATTTTCAGGGTGCATTTATCGTAGCGCTAATCGTTCTGTTGTTGCTGCTCGTGGGGTGCTCCTCAGGTAACCCGAACAGGTTTAACAGCAAGAACTACAACGAATGCGATCTTTTACTTAAAAAAAGATATGCAAAATTGACCCGGCAGCCTAAAATGAACAATACCCATTCTGTGAATAAGAAGACCCGCACGGTTGCGAAGAGGGTTGACGTTAATGGCAAAGGTACGTTGACAAACTCGATCGATACACTTACTGCACCTTCCGCAATTGAAGTGTTATCTGATAAAGGACCCTACAAAAGTGCAGGCCACGATAACATCACTATAGCAAAGGAGTTAGGAGAATCGTTGAAACAAACGTCTGATGCGAAATTATTGCATGAATTACCTAAACCGGCGTCTGGTTTCAGCAAAGTAGATGGCTATACAAATTCACTTTTATTTTATGGGCTCACGCTTGGAGGCCCGCTTGTTCTTAGCTTACTTCTTTTAAGGGCATTTACGTCAACATCGATGAGGGTAAGCGCGTGGGGTGCCCACCATCCAACAGCATCAAAACTAATTATAGGTGGGATTCAAGCGGGAACAGGGCTAGCGGGATTAGCGGCGGGCTGTTATCTGGGAGATCACCACCTCTTTGTGCCTGATGAATTGATCGCAAGCGCATCCGGAGCGGCCATAGCTTCATCAATCTTATATCCAACCGGCAAGAAACTCCTCGATCGCTTTAGCTCAACTTATCTGAAACAAAAGGTTTGTGATGTATTCATGTTCAGCGCCGGTGCCGTGTTTTTTCTTGGTGCGGGTAATATGCTTTCAGGATCTGAGATGGATGTTAAACCTCAGATGCATCAAAGCCCGACGGAATATAGAACGCTGGATAACAGCACGCTAAAAGACATAAATAACAGCGATAGAAAATTAGATAGCGATCCCGTTGAGAAAAAGGATGGAAAAATAGGAATGACCATTCTGGCATCGCTTCTTTTCACTGCCGGAATTCTGGTCGTGGCTGGTATCTCGTGTAGCCTGTCCTGTTCAGGGGCAGGCACTGGAGCGGTACTCGTCGCTGTCCTCGGAGGAGGCGGTCTCATACTGGCCTACGTCGCCATGCTTAAGAATATCAATAAGAAATATAAGGTGAAACGAAAGAGCCCGGAAGGAACAGTAAGATCATATAAAAAAGAAGCTGCCGGAATTTGAAAACCGGCAGACTTCTTAAAAGTTAAACATCAACACCCATCTTTTCTTCCGGCACCGCTTGATGCCTTCAGTAAAGTTGCTGGTCTCAAAGCCGATAGAAGAAGCCAACGCTTCTTTGTAAACTTTGATCGCTTCCCCGTATTCCCGCTTTAACTCGTGCACATGCGCAATGCTTTCCAGGAATGATATCCTGTTCGCGTTTTGTTTCGTCAATCCGGTTTTAAGGGTTGACAACGCCTCAGCATACCGACCCATACGCAAGTAAAGAGTACCGAGGTGCAGGTAAGGTGCGGCAAATGATGCGTCAAAGTGAATCGCCAGTTTCAAATGACGCTCCGCTTTTTCAACATCGGCGGTGTAATACATGTATGCCCAACCAATGTGATTGTGCAAGCTTCCGTATCCAGGCTCGTCGTACAACAATTCAGTTAAGATCAACAAACCATCCTCAATTTGGTTGTTGTAGATAAGCCGTTCCGCATCAGCCATGTATTTTTCCATCCATTCAATTCTCATAGTTGTAGTGTTTCAAGTTTTACGTTCAGGTGCTAACGTTAAAGTCATCCCTGAACTTTAAACCTTAACACCTCAATCTTCCGCGGGTGAATCATCACCACACATTCTTACAATCTTCGGAGTAAATTCTCCGAGCACCTCCACCAGTTCATCCTGGTAGTGCATTACTTTTCTTATGTCTTTATAAGCACCGGGAGCTTCATCAACGCCACCACCGATGAGATCGACGCCTGCCTTCTCCAGTTCCTGTCTTACCATCTTTTGAGTAATGCTGTTTTTTGCAGCACTCCGTGACATTGCCCTACCCGCACCGTGAGATGCCGAGTTGAGAGCGTCCTCTTTCCCTTTTCCCTTGACCACAAAACCGGGAGCCGTCATTGATCCTGGAATAATACCGAGCGTTCCTTTGCCAGCCGGAGTCGCTCCCTTGCGGTGAACGATCACCTCCGTTCCATCGATCAACTTTTCTTTCCAGGCAAAGTTGTGATGGTTCTCCACCATGAACAGCGGCTTCTCACCTAACGCTTTGGCCAGACGTTCGTGGATGTGATGATGATTTGCAGAAGCATAATCGCCTGCAAGATTCATCGCGATCCAGTACTCCTGCCCGGCATCTGAGTTAAGATCAAGCCACGCAAGGTTTGCTGCTTCACCAGGAAGAAGGCAAAGTTCTTTTGCGAGCTTAGTGTAATGACGCGCTATTTCCGCCCCGAGGCCACGCGATCCGGAGTGCGACAACACCGCTACATACTTCCCTGCCGGAAGTCTCCAATCGTTGCTTTCACCTAAGTCGAGCAATCCAAACTCAACGAAATGATTACCGCTTCCTGACGAACCGATTTGTGCAGCGGCCCGGCCCTGAAGTTTCTTCAGTATCGTGATCTCACCAAACGCTTTACGGTCCAATACTTCGTGCTCTTTTGGTCGCTCGAAAGTCTCTCGACCGAAGCAAGTATTGTCCAGTAACATCGATTTAAGATTCGTGCGATTCCTTTGGAGGAATTTCTCATCAAGTGGATATGCGGTGAGGCACATCCGGCACCCAATGTCTACTCCCACCCCGTACGGAATAACGACATTATCAGTTGCTAACACGCCACCGATCGGCAGTCCGTAGCCCTGATGTGCATCGGGCATCAATGCGCCTGCTACTGTAACAGGAAGCTTCATAGCGATCTCCATCTGGTTACGGGCACCCTCTTCGATTTCGGCAGCACCATATATGGGATAGTCCAAACGCCTCTTCAGCAACTCATGGACGCGCGACTTCTTTTCAGAAGGCACCAACGCCAGGGCTACCTTACTCCAGATCGAATCCTCCACGAATTCCGCCGGGTTTTTAAGCACTGATGTCAGCATAGCGTATATCTCGTCCTTTTCACTGCGGCGAAAGTATTTCAGCACGGTGTTTATCGCAACGCCAATCGCTTTTCCTTCCGGATAACCCAGCTTAATAAGGTCTTTTCCACTTAACATTTTCCGTTTCATAACTACTCCTTTCTGCCTTTTGACAAAGCAATTCCATTCATCTTTCCAGATGTAAAACTTTTAACTA
>DASVBA010000116.1:0-7783 GCA_036376095.1 Chryseolinea sp. | reverse complement strand
TAACCACCAACTGCAGTTAAAGCTTTTGCCACAGGTTCTAATTCTTTCGCGAAAACGAAGGACGCATTTCCATTTACGTCGTTTATGCCTGCACCGAATTTTTGAATAGCTTTCGCCGCATAGCCAGGCATAAGCTGTACGAATTGACCCTTCTGACCTGCCTGAAGAACTTGCTGGGTACGTGCGTTCGAGCGCGTTATATATTCCTGCTCAGCCTTTTTCTGTTTTATCTGCAGCTCATTTATTTTCTGTTGACACTCATTTTTGAAATCAGTCCATTCTTTTTCCAATGGCTTGTTTTGTTCAACGTTCAATGGATAGTCGGGCCAGCTAAATTTCCCTAAACCCAAAGCATCTTGTGGCATCGGGCGATCCCAGTTTAGATCGTCACCTTTCAGATCGTATCCAAGTTTTTTCAGTTTGTTTTCTTTTTCAGTGCTGAATCCTTTGCGGATAGCTTTTTTATAGGCGGCAATTGCTGCAGGTATATTTCCTTTGCTTTCTTCGATCAAGCCTTTTGCCATATTCGCCTGCGGATGGTTTGCATGAATTCTGATCGTGCTATCGGCATACTTTTCTGCCTTCGTGATGTCCCCTAGTCCCAGCCATGCCTGAGTGATGTTGTTGAGTATACTGGTGTTTCTTGGATAACGCTTATTCAGGTTATATAGAATCGGCAAAGCCAATTGTTCCGCGCCACACATGGATAAAAAAGCCGCATAGTTATTTAGGTTGTTAGCGTTTGACGGATTGGTCTTACAGGCTTCTCCCATCATGTATAGCGCAAGAGTAGGCTTTCCATCCATCCACAACCCTACGGCTGTATTGGCTGCAGATGATTTCAGCTTTACCGTTTGCTGAAGTATTTCCGCTCCTTTTGCTTTGGTTGCCGGAGATAATTTTTTCAGTACAGCCTGATGTGTCTTCTCGACATACGTAGTCATTCCTGCTGTTGGGACACTAACAGCTGTCGCCGTTTTTATTCTGTTTGGATCTTTCTGAGGAACAATCCTGCTTTCATTCTCATAAGCGTCACGAATTTGAGCGTCTGACATCTGCGGAATAGAATTGGTGGATGGCATTTTTATCCCCATACTATCCATAGCTCTTTTTTCTTCAGGACTCATTTCGTCCATTGCGTTCTGCATTTCCTTCATCATGTCAGCCATCTCTGCCTGCGTTGGAGGTTCCTCTTTCTGTTTGGACTTTTGTTTGGTTTGTGCGGCAAGATTAAATGCTAAAAGCATCACGGTGGTCAGGAGAAAATACTTTTTCATGGCGTGTTAGTTAAACGTTGGTAAATCCCTCTCAAAAGCGGCTGGTTGGCTGGATTAATCGGATTCAGAAAAAATAGGCGCGGATGTAATTCGTTCCGCGCCGGATCAGGCCAACCCTATTCCTACTTGATTTCTTTGTAAAGTTGACCAGCAGCTAATAATAATGTAATCCTGTAAAAACAGGAGATTTCCAGAAAGTCAAAAAATCATGGAAAAAAGGGAGATTCGTTTGCCGGCCAATCCGTTTCTTTGTACACAACGCTAAAGCCTTATGCCTCAAAATGAAATTTAGGTGGGATATTCTTTTTTTCGGCCTCATTCTACCCTTTCTATCTTTTAGCCAGGAAAACCGGGATAGTCTTATCAACGTTCTGCGCAATTCAAAAGATGATACCGCCAAGGTGATGTTACTGCTAAAGATTGCTGATTTGTATGAAACCAACCAGCAGGACTCTTCCATATATTATCTCGAGCAGGTAAAAGCATTAGCGGAAAGATTGAAATTCAAGCGAGGTATTTACAAGTACTATGAGGAGCGCGCTATCGTGTCGTTTACCACCGGGAATTATATAGAATCGTTGAACTACAACGGTCAGGCGCAGACCCTCGCACAGGAACTTGGAGACTCGTCACTACTTTCGGTTGTATTGGGCAATGCAGGGATTGTTTATCAATATCTGGGAGAATTTGACAAACAAATCGAGAAGTCTTTGCAGGCATTGGCCATCATGGAAAAGAGAAAGGAAACGGGAAGGTTGTCCTCCATGTATCACAATATTGGAAACGCATATTTCAACCTGAATCAATTCAGGAAATCGTTGGACTACTGCCTGCTTTCCTTGAAGGTTCATGAGCAATACGGCGGCAATCTCTATATAAACAGAGTTTTGGCCTCCGTCGGCCAGAGTTACAACTACATGAAAATGAAAGATAGTGCGTTGTATTTCCTAAAACGTGCGGTAACGGAATCGGCAAAACAAAATGACAAGTACGCCGAAGCGGCTATCTATGGATATATGGCAGATGTTTATGCCGGGAGCAATGAATTTGGGGCCATGTTGGACGTATCGAAAAAATCGCTTTCGTTGGCAAAGGAACTACAGAGCAGGCAACTCGTGGCAAGTTCCTTATACACCCTCGCTTATGCTCACTACTTCAACAAAGATCAGGCAAAAGCAAAAACGCATATATACGAAGCGCTTAAGATCGCACAAGAAGATTCACTTTATGATGAGCTAAAGAATATCTACTCCGTCCTATCTTACGTCGCGGCGCAGGAGGAAGATTTCAAAACGTCATTGTGGGCCAAGGCAAAGTCGGATTCAATTCGCGATGGCGCTCTCAACGATGAGGTGTTGAGAAGTACTACTGAAATGCAAGAAAAATATGAAGCTGAAAAAAGAAATAATCAGATCAGGCTGCAGCAAGTTGAACTAACTCAAAAGAATACGCTGAACTATCTGTTGATGGTGGCCATCGCAGCCGTCCTCCTGGTGACGTTATTGTTGTATCGCACCTATTCCCATAAACAAAAACTGCAACGTCAACGCATCAATGAGCTGGAAACGGAAAAGAAATTAATGGCCACGGAGGCTGTACTAAAAGGAGAAGAACAGGAACGCGCCCGTCTGGCAAAAGACCTGCACGATGGATTAGGAGGTATGCTATCTGGAATCAAATACTCATTTAACACAATGAAAGGAAATCTCATCATGACGCCTGAAAATCAACAGGCTTTTGAACGCAGCATGGACATGCTGGATAGTTCGATAAAAGAAATGAGAAGAGTAGCCCATAATATGATGCCGGAATCGCTTGTGAAATTTGGACTTGATACGGCATTGAATGATTTTTGTAACGATATCCATAAGAGCGGCGCCTTGCAGGTAAGCTATCAATCCATTGGACTGGATGGCGCTACCCTGGAGCAAACTACGGCGATCACGATCTATCGGATTGTTCAGGAGCTGATCGGCAACACCCTTAAACACGCGGCGGCAAAAACTGCCATTGTGCAGGTTACAAAGTCAGACAATCAGGTGGCCGTGACTGTTGAGGACGATGGTAAAGGTTTTGACACCGTGATACTGAAACAATCAAAAGGTATCGGGTGGACAAACATTCAGCATCGCGTAGATTTTTTGAAAGGCAAATTAGATGTGAGCTCGGAAAGCGGGAAAGGCACATCCGTTCATATCGAATTCAATATTTAAAATGGCTGTAAGACTTTTTATCACAGACGATCATTACATGATTGTGGAAGGGATCCGTTCCCTGCTACAATATGAAAAGGATATTGAGTGGTTGGGGCATGCCATGAGCGCTGCGTCATGTATGGCATTCCTGCAACATCAGCAACCGGATGTGATCTTAATGGATATAAACCTTCCGGACAAGAGCGGTATCGAACTGTGCAGGGAAGTCAAAGAAAAATATCCCTCAATTCATATTATTGGTCTTAGCTCTTTTAATCAGCAAAGCTTTATCCAGAAAATGATCGACAATGGAGCCTCCGGTTATGCGTTAAAAAATGCCACCCGTGAAGAACTCATCGAAGCTATCGAAATTGTGATGTCCGGTCAGAAATTCTTAAGCCACGAAGCCGCTACCACCATTCTTAAGAACGAGGACTCAAAAGTGCCAGTGATAACTCGCCGGGAAAAGGAAGTGCTCTTGTTGATTTCAGAAGGATTGACTAATCACGAAATTGGGGAAAAGCTTTTTATCAGCACGACAACCGTAGATACACATCGCAAAAACCTGCTGGCCAAGTTTGAAGCCAAGAATACGGCGACTTTAATCAAATTGGCTGCTCAATATCGGTTTATTTGAGAGCACTCAAACCTGTCCATTTTGGGCTAAAGCCCAATGAATTTTTCCCATCAGTTGCCCCGAGCTGAAGCTCGGGGCAACTGATATACATGGCCCAATTTGCAAAACCGCCACCAATGACCTTGTCCTTTCCTGTCATGTCAACTTTTGAGCAGGAAGTATTATATCTCTCGATGACAGTTTCAAATGTTGCCGGGGCAAAAACCTAAAATTTTCAATGACAAGGGCACGTTTAGGGCGTAGAATACCACTTATTCTTTTTTACTTTACCAGAAGTAATTGGATATGGCATCACAGATCCCCGGATACGAATACGATATCTTTATCAGCTACAGGCACAACGACAACAGAACGTTGCCATCCAACGATATCGCGCATGGGACCAGAAGCCAAAACAATGAAGGATGGGTATCGGAGTTTGTTGCTAATCTTTCGCTCGAACTCGAGGCAACTGTCAAGGGTAAAGTTTCGATCTACTTCGATCGAAACCCTAAAGACGGACTTCTTGAAACGCATAACGTCGACGAATCACTCGGTCCAAAGATCAAATCACTGATCTTTATTCCAATCATCTCCCAGACCTATTGTGACGAAGAATGTTTTGCGTGGCGCTGTGAATTTCTTGCTTTCAACAAGATGACTGCGCAGGATAAGTTCGGTCCCGTGATAAGATTGCTCGATGGCAATGCGGCTAACCGCGTTCTGCCTGTTCGAATTCATGAATTGGATGCCAGCGACATCAAGATGCTCGAAACCGAGCTTAAAGGTAAACTTCGCCCTATTGATTTCATTTTCAGAGCACCCGGAGTCAACCGACCGTTGAGGGCAAACGAGGAAGATCCGTTAAAGAATTCAAACAAAACATTTTACCGGGACCAGGTAAACAAAACAGCCAATGCCATCAAGGACATCATTAACGGTCTGAAAAACTTCGAAAAGCAGCCCACCAAAGAAGAAGAACGAAAACCCATTCCTTCGATCCTCACCCACCTCGACAGAAAAATAAGTCCTTTCAAGTCTCTTGCCGTCCTTCCCTTCGTCTACGATGCGGGCAACGGCAATGATTTTCTTGGAGATGGACTGGCAGAAGATCTTCTTCTTAAGCTCTCCCTGATGCGCGACCTCAAGGTTACGCCACGATCGGTTTCGTTCCGTTACCGGGGTCCGCATAGTAAACAACGTGCTGATGCCAAAGCCTTATCCGTAGCGTACCTGGTTCAGGGGTCCGTAGTAAAGACAACGGAATGGGTATGGGTGACCGTTAAGATATCCGCCCCCGATGCGGCGACATCACTTTGGTCAAAGGAATACAAATGCACATTCCACGACCTGCCGAGCCTTACTTTAAGTCTTTCCATTGACATCGCCGAAGGGCTTAACGTTACATTTTCGGAAGCTGACCGTCGCAGGCTTTCAAAAAGGATAACTAACAACGGCCAGGCATACGAACTCTTTTTAAAGGGAAGGTCATACCGTCATAGCAAAAGCGATGGAATAATCAACAGCATTAAATGCTTTGATGAAGCCTTGAGTAGAGATCCGCAATTCGCCAGCGCTCACGCCGGGTCGGCAGAAGTTTTCATATTGATGGGGTATAACGGACAACTACCATTTCAGGAATCAATAGAAAAAGCAAAGGAAGCAGCACTTCGCGCTCTGGCCATTGATCCCGCCATGTTGGATGCCTACGCCGTCCTTGCCTTTATCAGCATGTGTTATGAATGGAGCTGGCCCGAAGTCGAGCCAATATTCCGAAGAGTTTTTTCTATAAATCAGTTCAATCCAAAATCCGACGAGAAATACACGTCCCTCCTTAAACAAATAAGAAACAGTTTAGAGGAATCCGCTAGTGAGGCGCCAACTACGATACCGTATTTCCTGAATGCCTATGCGATGTTGCACCTGGGCGAATTTGATCGGGCACTTTCATCAGCGGAAGAAGCAGTCCGTCGCGACCCCGGCTCGTTTATGGCTCATCGCGCCCTGGGACTCAGTTACCTTGGTCTCGAAAGATTTGAACCGGCGATCAAAGCGCTCGAAGAAGCGGCAACATTATCGAACAGACATCAATGGTTACTATTCGAACTGATGGGTGCCTACACGCAGGCAGGCCGACGCGAAGATGCGCTTGCGATCATGGATGAAACTATGTCACAGGCAAACATTGTTCCGGCACGGATCTATAATTTTCTTTTTCCGCAGTCGGGTTAAATCAAGGTATAGGGTATAAGGGTATAAGGGTATAAGGTTGGATGTTTTGACAAGGTCAGAAGGTCGTCCGGCCTACGTTTCTTCGGATTGTGGCAAGTAATGAAAACGGGGTTTCGACTTTTTCTCCCCTTGCTTTCACCAGACTGTAATAGCGGTTGCGGTAGATGTTCTCGAATTCCAGTGCCCTCATTCCGCTCGGGTCTGCCCCGTCATGGCCGATGTAGGACGAATTAAACGTTTCATTTTGATACGACTTTGTATAAAAGGCCATGTATGCAGCGAGATTTCTGACTTGATAGATGACATGACCAAACTCATGCGCAAGCAACAAAAGAGATCTGTTTACGGAAGCGATCTTTACGGAAACCGTCGCCGGCCCAAATTCTGATGCATAAAGGTCCGGATCATTCATGGCGTGGGCGATGTTCGTTGTTGCGTGCGCCCCATGCTGCATGTCTTCTTCAGAAACAAATCGGACGTAAACGGTTATGGGAAATCCATTCCTACTTCTAACAGTATCGACCTTATTAAAAAGATCGGGTGCTATCAACCTGAACTGGGACAACAACAGCTCTGTGAGTTGATGAAATGCAACGAACTCAAGCAGCGTTCCGATCTTCTTCCTGATTTCACTTTTTTGAAACGCGGATAATGTATCGGTTTCGTCGAGGATCGTCTGTAGCGTCTTCAACGACTCGCGCACTTCATAAATATGGAGTCCATATCCATTTTTCACTGCTGCGGGGATAGGATTCGAGTATATGATAGCGATCACCAGAGGCAGGCAAAGATTTTTCATATAGAGTCGGGATTTGGTGGGAACGATCAAAGCATGCACCAGGGGTCCACACGATACCAGGATGGACCACCCGATGCAATCTTTACCGCTTATTCAACCCCGGCCGCGGGAAGTGGAAACGGTATGTAATAATAGATTTTCGGGAAGGTTTTCGCTGCCGCATATCTATCATTGGACAACACTTATCAAACATTAAAAAAGGAGGATGGACCCGAGTATCAGAGATAATCAGGTAAGGTGAAAGAAATCTAACATTGATTTGCTCCAAACGAACATCTTGCAAAACGGAGGATGTGATTCGTGTCAGGAGTCTTTAATAGTAGTAGTTGAATTTTGTTCGGAAAACTGTCCCGGCGTCACACCAAACTGTTCCTTGAAACTTTTGTTGAAGTACGAGACGCTGGCAAACCCGACACTGTAGGCTATTTGTGTTACGTTATCGCTTTTCTTTCTCAATAGCTCAGCGGCACGTTTTAGCCGCATCGTTCGCAGGAACTGGCTCGGCGTCTGACCTGTCAGCGCTTTGATCTTCCTGTAAAATTGCATGTTGCTGTAACCTGACTCCCTGCTTAGCTGATCAATGGAAAACTTTTCGTCGGCAATGTATTTCTCAACTATATCAAGGACCTTGGTTAGAAATTTTTCATCGAACGATGTAATGGCG
>DASVBA010000114.1:0-8205 GCA_036376095.1 Chryseolinea sp. | reverse complement strand
ATCTAAGACTAGATGACAACGCCGGACTTTACCACGCGCTTCGTGAAAACCCTCTGGTGCAGCCAATTTTTATTTTCGACACACAAATCCTGGAACGGCTCGAGGAAAAAGCCGATCGCCGTGTGGACTTCATCCATCGATCATTGCAGTTCATAAAGCACCAATTGGAACAGCTGGGAAGCAGCCTGCTCGTTCTTCGGGGAGATCCCGTTGAGGTGTTCGAGGACATGAATCCACGCGCGGTATACACGAATCACGACTACGAACCCTACGCGAGAGAACGTGATGAAACTATCAAGGCAATTCTTGAACGAAAGGGAATAGCTTTCAAGACTTATAAGGATCAGGTGATCTTTGATCGCGGTGAAATCGTCAAAGACGACAACACCCCATACACTGTTTTCACTCCTTACAGCCGCAAGTGGAAATCAACGCTGAATGAATTCTACCTAAAGAGCTATCCAACCGAAAAATACTTCAAGCACTTAGTAAAAATTACACCTCTACCCTTTCCAACGCTGAAGGAAATCGGTTTTGAAGCAACGGATGCCCTATTTCCTGAAAGAGTAATCCGGCGATCATTAATTTCCAAGTATGACAGTCAACGTGACTTTCCTGCAATTAACGGAACTTCGCGACTTAGTGTCCATATCCGGTTTGGAACAGTCAGCATCCGGAAACTTGTACAGCTTGCCGTTAAGACAAATGACTCGTGGTTGAATGAGCTCATCTGGCGGGAGTTTTATCAAATGATACTTTGGCATTTTCCTCATGTGTCGACACGATCATTCAAACCCCTCTATGATAGAATCGAATGGCTAAACGATCCGGACGATTTCCGTAAGTGGTGTGAAGGCAGGACCGGATATCCTATGGTAGATGCTGGTATGAGAGAGCTCAACGCAACCGGATTCATGCATAACCGGGTTCGTATGATCACAGCCAGCTTCCTGACAAAACATTTATTGATCGACTGGGCCTGGGGTGAAGCATACTTTGCCAGCAAACTACTGGATTACGACCTCGCGTCTAACAACGGTGGCTGGCAATGGGCGGCCGGATCGGGCTGTGATGCCGCTCCCTATTTTAGAATATTCAATCCTGAGGTTCAGATGAAAAAATTTGATCCCCAATTGAAGTATGTCAAGAAATGGATACCGGAACTTGGTACTGCTGAATACCCACAGCCAATCGTGGAGCATAAGTTCGCAAGAGAACGCGCACTCAGGGTTTACAAAATGGCATTACAGGAGTTGAGTACACTTAATAAATGAAAAGCTCATCGATAAAGACCCAGCCTTTCTTACCCTTGCCACTGTGCCACTGAGGTAATTTCGCAATTGGTTTTGCTACAACTTTATAATACCGGTGAGCGGAGCCTTCAAGAGGAACAGATAATGCCTCCACTTTAAGAGATTCGTATCCAGTCGGTTGTGGTATCTTCATTTTTTTGATCAACGTGAGCTTGTTCTTGTTATCACCGGCCCATACTTCAACTTCCTCCGGAGGAAAAACGTGCCCGCCAATGTTCCTTCCAATGCTCAGGACGATCCTTTTGACTTCGGGCAGATCGCCCTCAAAAGCGAAGCCTGCACTAAAAGGTTGTTCACGATAGCCAAGCCAGGATGGCTCCTTTAAAACATCGGGAAATCCTTTTCGTCCATCGATCAAACTCTGTGAGCCCTCACCGGGATATTGAGGATCCGGGACGTTCAATAGTTCGATGTGTTGGGGCTTAATTCCTTCAACAAAACAAGTTACGTCCAGCACATCGCTGCAATTCCATCCCTCCTTACACGCCTTCGCTTTAACAACTGATGTTTCTGCGAATTCAAAGGAATCCTTGTATATCTGACCTTTAGCGGTATCAGGTTCGGATCCATCAAGAGTATACCGGATAGTTACACCGGGCATAGGGTGTCTCAATACGACAGCTTCGTGTCTTTTTACGACCCCTTCGTTAGTTAGCATCGGACGGCTGAGCTTTAACTTCTCATCATCCTTAAATTGACTGTCAATGATCAACAAGGATGGATGCTTTTCCCTGAGAGAGTCTGCCTGGGGCGATTTTATTTTTGTGTTCCATACGTAAAGCTCTTTTAGCTGAGGTAAAGCAAGAAGTGGCGAAATATCACGCACACCAACCGCGGTTCCTGATAGCGATATAGACTTTAGATTCCTTAATTGATTCAACTCTGTCAATCCCGAACCTGTTATTGCGGAAAAATTCAAATTGACCTGCTCAAGATTTTTAAATGATTTCAGGATAGACAAATCTTTATCCGTCACGGGCATCTTGGATAAATTAAGTATTACCAGCTGGTCCTTTACTGCCTGTAGTTCCTCGAGAAATTTTATTTCGAAATATTTCTTAACAAAAAAATCAGCCTGAAGAGCGGGGCTTCCTTCATAAAACGGAAACACAGATCTGAATGGGTTATTCATTCTTTTAATAACATCTTCTGAAGCCGCGTTGAATGTGTATTGTGGTTCTTCAGGAGCAGAGGGCTGAACCGCGACCAGCGATGCCACCATGAATTTTAACGAGTCGCCGTCTGAAAATTGATTGAGCTTTTTTTCAAAGTCAGCACCGGCCTTAATCCATGCTTTCAGGGTGGCGATCTCCAATTGAGTCAGCTGAGGCTTTCCGTCAGGTGGCATATGTTCGTCGTGGCTTATGGGCAAATAGAACGCCTTTATCATTCGGCTCTCCATCGGCTTACCCTCGACCCACGGTTTTCCATTCTCCCCTCCTGCCTTAAACTTATCTTCGGAGGTCATGATCAATTTTCCTTTGGCTTTGGATTCATTATGGCAGGTAAAACATTTTCGTTCGAGTATCGGCTCAACGGCGAACTTATACACAGAAGAATTTTCCGCGGTGAGAACAACGGTAGACTTATTAATAGGTGCAAAAAGGAAATTTTCACCATGCGTCAGGACTGAACCCGTGTGTCCTGCAACAATTAACGTCAGAAAGGACACGATGCCCAATCCTAAAAAGACCGATCGCTTCAGGCCTCCCTTATGCCACAATAGCACGGCGTAACAAACGAAGCTTAAGATCACACCGCTCACTTTGTGACGCATCAGCACGTCATCACCATAATCGCTTTGAAGACTAAGAAAGAATCCAAACAGCGCTGCGACTGAAGCTGACAGGGATGTAAGCAAGAGTCCAATATGAATGATCTGGTTCGTAACAGCAGAGTCGATCTGCTTTTGAAAGAACATTAATACGACCAGGAAGATCAATATTCCAATCGGAAGATGAAGCACCAGCGGATGCATTCGTCCCGCTACTTGCAGCCATGCGGGAAGGTGGACCCTGTCTTCAAGGAATAGAAAAAAGATCAGCAGGATCTGAATGCAAAAAATAACGTTGACGACTATGCGACTGATTCGCTCCATGAATATCCTACGCTAAAATGCTGTTCACAACCTTGCCCGCTACATCCGTCAAGCGATAGCGTCGACCGAGGTGTTTGAAGGTGAGTCGTTCGTGATTGAGTCCCATGAGATGCAGTACGGTAGCGTGAAAGTCATTAACGTGTACCGGATCTTTGACGATGTTATACCCGAAATCGTCGGTCTGTCCATACACAGTACCAGGTTTTACTCCTCCGCCTGCCATCCATATCGTATAACATCTCGGGTGATGGTCCCTTCCGTAGTTTTCTTTCGAAAGATTACCCTGACAATAGTTGGTTCTTCCAAATTCGCCACCCCAGATCACAAGTGTTTCATTGAGGAGGCCGCGTTGTTTCAGGTCCATGATCAGCGCAGCCGTTGCCCGATCAACGTCTTCAGCCTGTAGCGGCATTTCGCCGACCATATTGCCATGCTGATCCCACCCCTGGTGATAAAGCTGAACGAAACGAACGCCTGACTCTGAGAGCTTTCGCGCAAGAAGACAGTTGGAAGCGTATGTTCCCGGAACAAGACAGTCCGAACCATACATCTTGATGATGTGGTCAGGCTCCTGTGCAATATCTGCCAACTCAGGCACAGCCGTCTGCATCCTGTAGGCCATCTCATATTGCTGCACACGAGCCTGAATTTCAGGATCGCCAAATTCATCGAAGCTCATGGAGTTGAGCTCAGACAAATGATCCAGCATTTTACGTGTTCCTTCCCGGCCTCTGCCTTCAGGGTCCTTCAAGTAAAGGACTCTTTCTTCGCTGCTGCTGAACTGAACGCCCTGGTGAATACTGTCGAGAAAACCATTTGTCCAAAGTTTAGAGTAAACACCCTGCCCATTGCCTCTCCCTCTTGAAAGCAATACACAGTACGCAGGGAGGTTTTTGTTTTCGCTTCCTAAGCCATAACTAAGCCATGCCCCCATGCTGGGCCGGTTGCCCTGCTGTGCGCCTGACTGCATAAAGGTTAACGCCGGGTCGTGGTTGATCGCTTCGGTGTGCATTGTTTTGATAAAACAGAGCTCGTCAACAATTTTCGCCGTATGTGGGAACAACTCGCTTACCCAGGCACCGGATTGCCCGTATTGCTGAAATTTGAAGTGTGATCCGACGAGCGGGAACTTTGCCTGATTTGACGTCATGCCCGTTAACCTCTGCCCCATACGAATTGATTCCGGCAATTCTTCGCCCGCCATCTTATTTAGCATCGGCTTGTAATCGAAACTTTCCAATTGTGAAGGCGCGCCGTTCTGAAACAGATATATAATTCGTTTGGCCTTAGGTGCAAAGTGAGGCAAGCCCGTTAATTGCGGTATTCCATCGTCTTGTGATTTGAAAAGATCAGGGATCAATAAAGATCCAAGCGCAACAGAACCCAATCCAAGGCTCATCTTTCCCAAAAAATGACGTCGCGTAATCTGAAAGCGCTGTTTTAAAAACTCATTTTCCATAATCAGACCTTTGTGATGGATTCATCCATGTTATATAACGTATGAACTACCTGCATCAATGCCGCCAGGGAAACCACATCTTTGATTTCAGCGTGTGGATACTCACCCGCCTTAACAAACTTTTCAGCTTCTGCCGGTGTCGATGTGTAGGCGGCCACTTCTTCTTTGTAGTATTCCATTAATGTGTTCAATTCAGCATCATTTGGTTTTCTACATACAATAGACCTGAATGCCAACATTATCTTTTCCTCAGGAGAGGAAGACTGTTGCATCAGCCGTTCAGCAAAGACACGAGCAGATTCGAGTACCAGAGGATCGTTCATCACCACCAGGGCCTGTAACGGTGTGTTGGTTCGCATGCGGTTAACTTCACACTGGTCGCGGTTGCTGCCATCGAAAACGAGCATACCTGGCGGCGGTACGGTACGCTTTATAAAACTGTACAGACCCCGTCGATATAACTTATCTCCGTGATCCTGAACATAACGAGCCAATATACCACGACCCGACGTCGACGATTCCCAAAT
This sequence comes from Chryseolinea sp., assembly GCA_036376095.1. GTDB lineage: Bacteria > Bacteroidota > Bacteroidia > Cytophagales > Cyclobacteriaceae > Chryseolinea. The sequence goes on along the minus strand of DASVBA010000114.1, from coordinate 2,808 downwards.
ACCTTTGGGTTGATAGGGCTTAACACTTGGCCCGCCGATCTCTTTCACTAAAAGGCCGCTGCTGGCAAGGGCCATATCGCGTATAGTTTCTGCGGCCATTCTTGTACGAGGTCCTCTCGCCAATAGAATATTATCAGGATCGACGGCAACCTTTTCCTTAGTGAAAACTGTCGATTGCCTATAGGTAGATGACATTACCATTTGTTTGAGAAGACGTTTGATGTCCCATCCGTTGTTCATAAAATCAAGCGCGAGCCAATCCAACAACTCAGGGTGCGATGGCATTTCGCCTTGCATTCCGAAGTCTCCCGACGTCTTGACCAAACCACGCCCAAAAAATTCCTGCCACATCCGATTAACAAAGACACGGGCCGTTAGAGGATTTCGTTTGTCTGTTATCCACTTTGCGAGCCCCAGCCTGTTATTTCCATACTTCACGGAATCGAATGGCATAATAGCAGATGGCAGCCCGATACTAACCCTATCACCAGGCGCATCGTAGACGCCACGTTTCAACAGATAGGTCGGCCGCAGCGTATCGTTGTCTTGCATGATCATCACTTCAACGGCCGCAGTATCCTTTTTATTAATAAAAGTCAGGATGTTGTTCACCTCCTGGGTTGTTATCTTCATTTTCGGGGGATCTGCGAGCGACGCCAGCGTGATATCTCCCACCAATCCTTTTTCAGGGACCTGATTAAAAAATGCGAATGCGCGGTAATAATCCTTCTGAAGAATCGGATCGTATTTGTGGTCATGGCACTTAGCGCATTCGAACGTCAGGGCAAGAAAAGCCTTACCGAAGGTATTCGTTCGATCAGTGACATACTCTATCCTGTACTCTTCATCAATAACTCCGCCCTCCTGTGTTATCTTATGATTTCTGTTGAATCCAGTTGCCAATAACTGCTCCTTGCTGGGATCTGGCAGTAAGTCGCCTGCCAACTGCCAGGTGATGAACTTATCATATGAATAGTTTTCATTAAATGCGTGTATAACCCAATCCCGCCAAGGCCACATCGTGCGTAAGCCATCGTCCTGGTAACCGTGTGAGTCAGCATATCGCGCCACGTCCATCCAATAGGTCGCCATCTTCTCGCCATACGATGGTTGTTTGAAAAGTTCATCCACAACTTTTTCGTATGCCTCCTCGGAGTTATCATTCAAGAATTCATCTTGCAATTCAACTGATGGAGGAAGTCCGGTAAGGTCAAAACTAACCCTCTTTAATATTCTCTCTTTGTCGGCGGCTGGATTGGGCTCAAGTCCACGTGCTTCGATCTTTGCCAGTATAAAATTATCAATTTCATTTTGCGCCCATTCTTCATCAGCGACGGTTGGAACAGCCGATTGTTTCGGAGGTATAAACGCCCAATGAGGTTTGTATTTGGCACCCTGTGCGATCCACTTTCGGATCAATTCAATTTCATTCCCATTCAATGTGAGATTTGATTTGACAGGCGGCATGATCTCTGAAGTATCTGCAGACGATATCCTCAGATATACGGCGGATTTATCCGGGGATCCAGCAACGATCGCATGGGCATCGGGATCATCTTTCAGCGCGGCAAAGGCTCCCTCCGGAGTATCCAGCCTAAGGTGCGCTTTGCGCTGATTTGCGTCAGGCCCATGGCATTTGAAACACCGGTCTGAAAGGATAGGCCGAATGTGAATATTATAATCAACGGAGTCTGTGGAGCCGGCTGTTGAAAGTTTCTTTTCGCACGACCACGTAAGTGCAACTAAAGCAGCGAGTCCAACAAAAAGGAACGGGTTAACTCTTCTGATCATAAACAAGACCCCTCAAATTGAGCTTTTTAAGGGAATTTCAAAACCCTTTTTACTTCAAATTGTTATACCAAAGATAACAAATGCAATGAAGGATTTTTTGCTGTTCTGGTGGGTGCAAAAACCGGAAAAAATGTAATTAAAAGCGTCGCAAAAGGATATAATGAAAGCATACAGTATAAAAAGGGTACAAAAGTTACCCACTACGATAGACAAGGCGTGGAGCTTCTTTTCTCGCGCTGAAAACCTATCTCTGATCACACCTGGATATATGAACTTCAAGATCATTCATCGATCGGGAGGAGATGAACTATTCGCTGGCCAAACCATTCACTATACTGTTTGTATACTACCGGGTTTGCCTGTCAATTGGCTCACTGAAATCACGGATGTGCAGAGTCCTTATAGCTTTGTGGATGAGCAGCGCAAAGGACCGTACAAAATATGGCGCCACCTGCATGCTTTCAAAGAAGTTAGCGGAGGTGTTGAAATGACAGACGAAGTGGATTACGCCATCCCATTTGGATTTATTGGCCGGCTGGCGAACGAGGTGTTTGTGGAGAGAAGGGTAAATGCTATTTTTGACTATCGTTTTAAGGCGCTGGAAGAATTGTTCAAGGATGAAAAAACGAAAATTAGACGGTCAGCTTATTCATGAATCTTGCTACTATCCTGTTATGCTCCGCAATCGCCATCTCCACTTTTCTTTTTTGGGAATTGGTAGCATGGTCCACGCATAGGTTTATTATGCACGGACTGTTATGGTCGTGGCATAAATCACATCATACAAAACACAATCATTCGCTGGAACGGAACGATTTGTTTGCTCTGGTTTTCAGCACACCGGCGATTTTCCTGTTCTGTTACGCAACGCTGGTGTCCTTTAATCCTTATCTTCTCGCGGTGGCGATCGGTATCACTTGTTATGGTGTGTTTTATTTTATTTTCCACGATATTATTGTTCATCAACGTATACGTTGGAGAATAAAAAGAAAAAGCAAATATCTGCAGCGAATGGTT
>DASVBA010000075.1:0-6807 GCA_036376095.1 Chryseolinea sp. | reverse complement strand
TGGATAATAGAAACCGGAACATCCTACGCGTATCATCCATTGGCTCCTGCGAACTAAATGCCATGATAGGTGAGAGTTAAAATCCCAGCGTAAGCTGATCGTTCGGTGGTTTTGCTTTTCCGCTCACGGTACGACCTCCATATTTGTAAGATGTATCGCGTTCGCGGGAAATAACGTCGTCAAATGATGAGGGCTTCGGCTCAAATCCCCTTTCGATCTGCTGTGCAATCAGCGTCAGATTTTTTATAGCCTGCTGCTTATCATTGTCCCCGATCTTCGCTCTTTCTACTGAATTTTTCAGAATGTCGATAGTCTCATCGTAAACCTTTATCGGAACCGGAAACGGATGACCATCCTTACCGCCGTGCGCGAACGAGAACCTGGCGGGGTCTGTAAACCGCGATGGCGTTCCATGGATCACCTCACTTACGAGCGCCAGCGATTGAATGGTACGCGGTCCAACGCCTTCAAGCAGTAAAAGTGATTCGAAGTCCCGGAGTTCCTTTTCGTGCGCCAGTGCCAATACACTTCCCAACCGTTTCAGATTGACGTCGGCAGATCTCACATCGTGATGAGTGGGCATCACGATCTTCCTGATCTCCGGAAGGATCCTTGAAGGATTCTCCTTTGTAATGTTGACCATAGCAGCTTTGGCTCGCGAAGCATTCTTGTCCGTTAGGTTAAGTATCTCACCTTGATTTTGTCCATATATAAAGGTGTGAGGATTCTCTACAAAGGACGATACTTTTTGAGAGTGCCAGTGATATCGGCGCGCCATGCCTGAAGCGTCGTTCATGCCTTGTTGCACTACCGACCATTCGCCGGTATCTGAAACGATAAACGTGTGAAGATAAATTTGGAACCCGTCGTGGATAGCAGTGTTGTCGACTTTTGCGGCCAGTCTGCTCGAGCGGACCAGGACATCGCCATCCAACCCCGTACGATCCGACAACTGCATAAGTTCATGTGGCGTCTGGCGGCTGTGTTTTCCTTTCCCTCCGCAGATGTATATTCCCAATTCATTAAATCTTGGATTGATAGATCTTTTCAGTGCCCCCATTACTGATGTTGTGATCCCTGACGAATGCCAGTCCATGCCGAGTACGCTTCCAAATGCCTGGAACCAAAACGGGTCACTTAGTCGGCTTAGAACCGCGGATTTTCCGTATTGAAGGACGATCGCCTCGATGACAGCGCCACCCAATTCACTCATGCGCCGGGCCAACCATACCGGGACATGCCCATAATGAAGGGGCAGGTCTGCATAGCGGTTTGTATTGAAGTAAAGCTTCGGCATACTAAACGCTAACTGAGTTGCTGTTCAATTGGTGCCTCGTTCTCACACTATTTTGTGCTTCGGACCATCTTTTGGTGTAGTGCTAACGATTGCTATGACCATTCATACGAGTCATGAAATCTCTTTCGAGAACACCTTGTCGTTATGTTGAAAATTCAAATCAATTTTCTATTTTTAACGTGACGCCCAATCAGTTACTCTTTTCGCGGACCCGTTGTTTCATTAACCGCTTTAATTATGACCGAAGCTTTAAAGCTCTGGTCTGTTCGTTAATTGCTTAGCTTTTTTTTCGGATGAACATGGTCAGCAAAATGCTCGAGGAGCTCTATCTGGAGTTTCGCGAGAAAGAGAACAATGGTGCGTTAGCCAATTATATTCCTGAGTTAGCGAAAGTCGATCCGCGTAAGCTTGGAATCGTGATGACGACTGTCGACGGCTATCAGTATTGTTTTGGGGATAGTGATGCGTTTTTCACCCTTCAGTCCGTGTCGAAGCCGTTTGTTTACGGAATGGCGATACAGGAGTACGGTGTCAGCAAAGTTCTGGAAAAGATAAGCGTAGAACCCAGCGGCGATGCTTTTAATTCGATCAGTCTTTATCCCGATTCAGGAAGACCATATAACCCAATGATCAACGCGGGGGCTATTGCTGCCACCAGTATGATCTGGCAGCTCTATCGCGGTGATACACTCGGTCATATACTAAGCACTTTCAGCGCCTACGCCGGATCACAACTTTTTCTGGATGAGGATGTTCATCGTTCTGAAAGCCTTACCGGCCACAGAAATCGGGCGATTGCCAACCTCTTGAGAAATTTCAATATTCTTCAGTCTGAAGTCGACGCTCCTCTTGATATGTACTTCAAGCAATGCAGTATAAACGTAAGCTGCAGCCAGCTTTCCATAATGGGCGCGACCCTGGCAAACAATGGTATCAATCCGATCACAGGCATTAAAGCCCTGGATTCGCGGCATATCCCGCACGTGTTAAGTGTTATGGCTACGTGCGGCATGTATGATTATTCCGGTGAGTGGATTTACAACGTCGGACTTCCTGCCAAGAGCGGTGTAGGGGGCGCCATTCTTGCGGTGCTACCCGGGCAGCTCGCTATCGCTGTTTATTCGCCTTTGCTAGATAATAAAGGCAATAGCGTGTTTGGAGTCGATATTTGTAAAAGAATTGCAGAGACATTTTCACTTCATCTCTACAAAACACCCAGACAATTGAAGCAAGCGGTGAGGAGACAGCAAACCTTAAAGACGGCGCGGTCAAAACACAAGCGTGATCTGCAGGCAGAAACAATGCTGGAGCAGGTCGGTTCGCAGGCACATATCATGGAATTACAAGGCGAACTTTCATTCGCTACCTGCGAATTGTTTATGAGAAAGATCCCAAAAGATTGTACGATCCTAATACTGAGCCTTAGCAAATGCATAACTATGGATGACGGGGCGTTGAACCTTTTGTTAAAGCTCAGCACCGCCTTTGCTGAATCGGGCAATACTTTTTTTATCACCGAGTACGACCACCTGAACTTTTTCGTGACATTAAAAAAGGACAAGTATCCCTTCCTGAACTTTCGGGATCTTGACGATGCAATATTCTTCGCGGAAACGGCATTACTTGAACGCTATGGATATTCGTGGAAGAACGAGCCGGTTCAACTTGATGATCAGCAACTCCTCAAAGGACTGACCATTGATGAACTTAAAGAATTGAAAAAATACCTTGAATACGAGGAGTACGAACGCAACGACGTAATAATCCAAAAGGGGAGCTCTGCTACCCATCTTTTCTTCCTTGAATCGGGACAAGTCAGCATACAGGATACCACAGAAGATCAAAGAATATTCACGTTGGCGATCATAAATCCGGGAAACAGCTTCGGTGAAATGGCTCTGTTGGACAAGCAAAAGCGTTCGGCCAATGTGGTAGCGCAAACTGATGTATCCTGCTATACCATGCAGTTTGAGCTGCTTGATGAGGTAGAGGCATTGATGGGAATCAAGATGAAGATCCTTACTAACCTTGGCGCGTCGTTGTCTTCCCGTCTCCGTACTGCTAATAAAGAATTGGCAAGCTTTACTTAGTTCTGCCTCCGAGCTTCTAATTTGAATTTGAAGTTCAACGTTCGCCTGAATGCAATTCAAACCGATAATCTACTGACCAAAATTCCCTAAGATGTAGAATTCATTCCTCATCCCCCCGAATTTAGATCGTATTGATGTGGTAAGACTGGTATTATCCACCATTTTATTAATGGCATGAAATTTATCCATTCGATTGATATTCATGGTCAGTCTTTACAGCCACAAACATGGGAATCCTCCGGAACATCTTTGGACTTTTTATTTTTTGCTTTCCGGCGATAGCTTCATTTTCGCAAACCAACGACTCAAAACCTCAGATCACAGGCCAGACGCCATCACCGCTCACCACGCAGGAGAACACACCGATCACAATCACGCTGGACAACCTGATCGTCAGTGATGCTGACCCGTTGCCGGTTTATCCCGATGGTTTTTCGTTGGAGCTCAACTCGGGAGATGATTACGAGTTTAGCGGTGCTACCGTGACGCCGGACCCTGGCTTCTCAGGAACACTCACGGTGCGCGTTCGCGTCAATGACGGCAAGAACAACAGCTCCTGGTTCAATCTCGAAGTGGAGGTGATCGCAGCTCCCAACGTTGCGCCCCAGATCACGGGACAAACCCCTATAACAATTAATCAAGGTCAGAGTACAACGCTCACTCTTTCTCAGTTGACGGTTACAGATCCCGATGACAATTACCCCACGGGTTTTGCGCTTACCGTTTACGCCGGAAGCAACTACACCTTTAGCGGCACTACGGTGACCCCCGCTTCGAATTTTACCGGAGCGCTAAAAGTTCCCGTTTCAGTGAACGACGGTGAAGACGAAAGCAATGTTTTTGAACTTACGATCGATGTCGTTGATCCTCCAAATGTAGCACCGCAGATCACGGGCCAATCACCGATTTCAATCAATCAGGGTCAGAGCGTTACGATCACGTTGGCGCAACTGACAGTCACCGATCCGGATGATAACTATCCCACAGGTTTTACACTCACCGTACGCAACGGAGCTAACTATACTGTTGCCGGCTCGACCGTTACTCCGTTGGCAACTTTTTTCGGTGATCTCAAAGTACAGGTTTCCGTCAATGATGGCGAGGCCGAGAGTAATATCTTTGAATTGACTATAAATGTCCTGGAGTTGGTGAATGTTGTTCCGATAATTACAGGACAAACCTCTCTGGCAATAGACCAGGGCGAAAGCCTGACTATTACACTTGCACAACTGACTGTCGTCGACCCGGATGACACTTATCCTGGCGATTTTACGCTGACCGTCTACAGTGGAACGAATTACACTTTTGCCGGTACAACAATAACACCATCTGCAACCTTCTCCGGGACACTGACAATACCGGTAAGTGTCAATGATGGAAAAGATGAAAGCGCAAGGTTTGATCTGAAAGTTCAGGTAAACAAACCTGAAAACGTCGAGCCCAAAATAACCGGCCAGGTTGCATTATCCATCAATCAAGGCCAATCACTCACAATTGCATTCAGCCATCTCGTTGTTACAGATCCCGATAATACGTATCCAACAGGATTTACATTGACTGTATACGCAGGTGGTAACTATACTGTGGTAGGGAACACTATAACACCCGCGGCTAATTTCTCTGGCAATTTGAAGGTGCCGGTAAGCGTTAACGATGGACAGACCGAAAGCAAAAAGTTTGATCTGAAGATAGAGGTCCTCAAAGTGCAACCCGTAGCCCCACAGATCACCGGCCAAAAACCGTTGACCACCAAAGAAGAACAGGCCATTACAATTAATCTCTCTGACCTCACGGTAGTAGATCCGGACAATACCTATCCTCAGGGTTTTACACTGAAAATCTCTCCAGGACCGAACTATTCGGCTGCGGGGTCAACGATCACTCCCGCTAAAGATTATTCCGGCCAACTTACAGTGGCGGTCAGGGTCAACGATGGAAAAAACGATAGCGCTCCCTTCGATCTTCAGATCATGGTAGCACCAGTCAACGATCCACCCGTTATCACAGGACAAAAGAAATTAACCACCGATCAGGGGATCTCATTAGCGATTGCGCTTTCAGATCTTAATGTCACAGACCCGGATAATACATTTCCCGACGGATTCACGTTGAACATAAAACCGGGCGCCAACTATGTGGCTGGGGGTGGGACGATCAGCCCGACACCCGCATTTTCGGGAAAATTAACTGTTGTTGTATCGGTTAACGATGGGACTGCAAACAGTCCGGATTTTAACCTGGAGGTTACAGTCGTATCCACCAAGAAAAATGTTGCCCCTCAGATCGTGGGACAAAAAGCAATCAGCATAACTCAAAACACGGCCGTAACACTGCAGCTATCGCAGTTGGTGGTGGAAGACCCGGACAACGAGTATCCTATTGGTTTTAACATTAAAGTTTCCCCGGGAGCTAATTATACTGTGAACGGAACGACGATCACACCCGCCTCCAATTTTGTGAGCGGCACGCTGTCAGTGGGTGTAAGAGTTAACGATGGGACCGATGACAGCAACTTATATCAGGTAAAGATCCAGGTAACGCCGATCTCTGCCACTCCGAGAATCAACGGTCAACGGGAACTCACGATGATGGAGGACAGTACCATCACCGTCACGCTTGCGGACCTGATTGTCACCGATGCAGACAATCCGGATTATCCAACCGGTTTCACCCTGAAAATATTAAGTGACAGCGAAGGCGTATACACGGTAAACGGAACCAGCGTCACACCGGCTCCCGATCTAAATGGATTCATTGACGTAGGCGTAACCGTTAGCGATGGCGTCAACACCAGCGAAGAATTCAGGCTGGCAATCTTGGTCACTCCCGTAAACGACGCACCCAGAATCACACAGCTCGACACCTCACCTGTAGCTTACGAACCTGGCAAGGAGCCGGCAGAACTCTTCCGTCGGCTGGTACTCCAGGACGTGGACAATGAATACTTGAGCATGGCCGAAGTCGGTTTTCGGCCGTCGAACTTCAGTGCCCGAAACGATGAGCTTCTTTTTGATTTTGATACCACCAAGATCAGAGTGATCCATGATCCCAACGGAATTTTGTTTCTCATTGGTTATGCAACTGTCGATGAATATCAGACTGCCCTGCGATCGATGAGATACAACTACCAGATTACTCACAACACAAACGGCGAGCAGGAGGAAATATTGACAGGGTCGAGGATTGTATATGTGAATGTGAACGATGGACAAAGCGTCAGTCTTAACTCAGAGAGAACGATCAACCTGGAAGCCAAGGTCATGATGGACATTCCATCGGCATTTACACCAAACGGTGATAACGCAAATGATACCTGGCACCTGCAAGTCTCCGACAAGAACAGGCTGGATCAGGCGATCGTCAAGGTTTACAACAAGAGGGGACTGCTGCTGTATGAAGCAGAAGGTTTTGAAAAAGACT
>DASVBA010000067.1:0-8676 GCA_036376095.1 Chryseolinea sp. | reverse complement strand
CGCCAAAATAATTAGGATTAAGCGAGGTGATCGTATCATAGATAGAACTGCTTCTGTATTCGATCTTTAGGGCGTGCGACGAATAGAAGGAGTTTCTGAATGTGTAAGTAAGCCCTCCGCCGCGCGTGCTTTTTAACAAATCATCTGCTTCGAGGAATTCAAGTTTATGATCAAACGTTCGGTACGCCATATTTTTTGCCTCGGAAAAATCGAAATCAACGATAAGGCCGTGCTTTTGCTTCTTGTCGATGTATGGGAAGCGATAAGATATTTCAAATCTCCGCGTGAACCCGAATTGTGCGGTTAGCCTGAGCGTTTCATTGCGACCCCTCATGTTAAATTGATAGAGTCTTAATCCATAATTAACGCGGCTGAAGTCATGATTATAGTTTTGCCACCATTCATTGAAGTTTCTGTCCGCCAACTCAAAGATCGGTGAAGGAAACGTGTACCACCTTTCGTTAAGATCTATCAATAAGTCGATTTGATCCGGTTGGAATTCAAGGATCCTCACCTCAACGGTGTTAAAAAGCCTCGTATTAATAAGCTTTTTCTTATCCATATCCAGAATGATCGGAAGTTCCGTGCTGTAAACGATATCGCCAGGCTTCAAAGTAAGCTCACGCAGTATTATGCGTTCCTTCGTTACTCTGTTTCCAACAACAAAAATGCGGTTGATGTGAATGAAGTGTCCGGTGGAATCATTTCCGGGCCTTGCCTTTCCTGGTCGTTTTATGGAATCCTGTACGGCATAGGAATCACCGGCAACAAGGGTGTGTTGCAGTGAAATCAATACAAAGAAGCTGAAGATTGTTGCCCGCATCACATAGTACTACAGCTCCATAGAGCATAACAGGTTTAATTATTGTTAAATCATGAACTTAGCTGTTTCTCTTTTTTAAAAGATAACAACAATATTATGATACCTGCTACAACCAATGGAATGCTCAATATTTGTCCCATATTCAATATCAAACTGTCTTCAAACGCCTCCTGATTTTCTTTTAAAAACTCGAAGAAAAAACGCAAACCAAAGCACCAGATAAGAAATATTCCCAATAACCTTCCCGGAGGCAGTTTCTCTTTTTGTCGACTCCACAGCCAGTAAAGGAATATGAATAATATTACGCAAGAGATCGACTCATAAAGTTGGGCGGCGTGACGCACGATAGCAAATGTGCTGATCCGTGTAGCTAACGTACCATCAGATTGTTCCGCCACGCTAATTTTTGTGTTTTCGCCGGAAGCATCAAAATGCTCATGGAGAGAACTTGCCAGGATGTTACGTGCAGTGTAGTTGCTTAGGTTATCAGCCTGGCTTTTGGCTACTCCTTTTTTAAAGAACAAATAGATGTTTATGGGTACACGACCATTCCCTCCCATGGGTAGCGAGTCGTTCTTTTTGATCACTACTGATTCAATAATCCCCTCGCGATCAATCCGCTTGTCCGTGACCGATTCCTTAAATTCACTAACAAACGCGACACCATAAGGTTTATCGGTAGGCAAACCGATGATCTCGGAGTTGAAGAAATTTCCCAACCGGATAAGTGCTCCTGTCAAAGCAACGAGGATCACAATTCTGTCGACCACCTGCAAGTAGGATTGCCCAGGCTTTTTCTTTCTGCTGTAAAGCCATAGTGCAAAAAGAATCCCTATTGCACCGCCATGGCTGGCGAGACCCTGTAATCCGGTGAATCGAAATGGATTAAGTTCAAACGGAAGGAAAATACTAATAGGATTTTCTAAAATGATCTCCGGCTGGTAAAAGATCACGTGCCCGAGCCGCGCACCTATGATCGTAGCAACAACCATGTAAATCGTGAGGGTGTCGACATCTTTTTCAGGCTTACCCTCTTTTTTGTAGATATAGTATAGAATCTGTTGGCTTATAAGAAAGCCCAGCGCGAAAAAAAGCCCGTACCAACGAAGTGCGAATGTTCCAAGGGAATAGATTTCCGGACTTTTGTTCCAAATGATATAGTTCAGTATAGTCATAAGCGGCAAATATAATTACAATTGAGGATTGGAAAAGGGTGGTAGGGGCGCTGCGCGATATTTTGTAATGGGCCCAAAATCAATGGATTTGCAACCACGCCCCTGGAGAACCTCCTTTATCAAAGCTCATCAAGTAAGGACAGCTCTTCTAAATAGCCCGAAGACAGAATAGGAAACCGGCACCAGGTGCGGGGGTCGACGTTCCAGTCATCCAGGTGGAGAGATGGGGCGAGTCGTTCCCTTTTCCATTGATTTGCAGACCACAACCTGAAGTATTTCTTTATGTGACCCTTGAGAATGGAGGGCTCATAGGCGCCAGACATCGCTTTGAAAACCTCCACAGGTGATTTACGCTCTATTAATGCGTTTTTTTCAATTTCCAGCAGGACTGAATAAGGCATAAGGTCAGATTCATCCGTTTGGTGTCTGGCCAAAGGTCGGAGTTCGGCGGTAGGCTGCAGGTTGTTCGTAAATCTTAGTCCCGTGTGTTGTAGCGTGCTCTCCGCCCACCTAAGCCATTGCAATATGAACACTTTACTTAGCCCCGCGATAGGTGCGAAACTTCCACTGGTGTCTCCATCCATCGTAGCATAGCCCACAGCCCCTTCACTGCGGTTGGATGTAGTGAGCAAAACGGCACGCTTGATATTTGCCAGCATCCAAATGATAGGCGACCGGGTTCTTGCCTGAATATTTTGTAACGTGATATCATCCGCGTCCCAATGCAGCTCGCGTCCGACGGCTTTCTCGATCTTCTGCGTGTAGGAGTTCACCTCTTCATCAATCGTCCATTGATGGAAGCCGGCACCAATTGAATGCGCCAGCTCACGGGCAGCATTTAAAGTTTCAGATGAAGAATTCCTGGTACCCTGGTAAGCGCAGGTCAGAAGTTGGCCCACCGCCGCTTTCCAGTCGTTAATGGTTTTGTCTATTCCAACTGCGGCGTTAAACTTTTCCCATCCTAATTCTTTCGAGCCACGCTTGACCATCTCCGCGACCATTACCGCGCAGGACGATGAATCGGCTCCACCACTAAGCGAAAGCACAAATCCCTTTGCTTTACTTTTTCTTAAGTAGTCAAAAAGCCCAAGGGAGACTGCTTGCGCCAACTCTTCATTCTTTTCCTTATTGTCCGTTGGGATTACAACCTGGGATTGTCCGGGATCTTCAAAATCCACTTCAGTGCCTAGTACATTAAAGTTCTTGAATGAAAGCCGTTTGTTGACGGCAATAAGTTTTCCGTTCTGACCAATTATGATATCGCCGTCATAGATAATTCGTCCGGCCTCATTACCTAGCAGATTCGCGAATACGTATACACATTGGAAGTTTCTGGATCCATCCACCACAACTTCCTCTTCACGAAGTAAACTTTTAAGGATCGCGTAGTGGCTTGCGCTCGGATTCAGTATCAGGTCCACACCCCGCTCGAAGAGCCGGTAGCCTGGGCGGTTGTCTTTACGCCATGCATCCTCGCAAATCTCAAAGCCGAATTGAACTCCTGCTACGTCGTAGATAAGGTCGCCCACGCTGATCTTTTCGCCATCGCGTATTATTTCGATTACCTTATTCGCTGGCCAGGGGTCGAACCAACGCGGCTCATAGTGCACGCCGTCGCGGGCAAGATTCTGCTTCAGGCTGATCCCTAATAGCTTCTTGTTACTAATTACGCAGGCTCCGTTGTAGGTGACACCGGCTATCCGTATCGGTAGCCCTACTGCAACGGTGATGTTTTCGCAATGGTCCCTTATCCGAACGAGCTCAGCCCACGCACGGTCGGGCAGCCAGTCGCTAAGGAACACGTCTTCGCATCCATATCCAGTCACACATAACTCAGGTAGGCACAACAGACTGATACCCTGCCTTGAAGCCTCATGGATAGCTTCAACTATATTGTTGGTATTATTCTCCCAGTCGAAGGGGATCTGGTTTACCGTTGCTCCTCCAATTTTTAGTTTTCTCACAGTATTCGTGGCAGGGTTATAAGTTATGAGTTATGGGTTATGGGTTGGGGCATGGGTGTGGGTGTGTCGCGATGAATGTCACGTGTGCAATCTATTGGGCTGTCACACTCGCACTCACACTCACACCTAACTCATAACTCATAACTTATAACTCATAACTAATCTAATTGCTTAACAAGTTCAACATCTCACAAGTTTTGAAAGCGGCGTCCTGTTCAGCCTTTTTCTTGCTATTTCCATAGCCCGTTCCCTTGGCTTCATTATCCACCAAGACCTGAGCTGTAAATTCTTTGTGATTGCGACCTTTCTTTACGTTGAGGATTTCAAACTTAACGTCTTTGCCCTCGCGTTGCGCCCATTCAATGATCTTGCTTTTGAAATTCGAATCTGAATTGACCAGATCATCGACATTATAATTAGGATTGATAAGCTTGTCGATCACAAACTTTTTGGTTCGTATATAGCCTTTATCGAGGTAGATCGCCCCAACAATTGCTTCAAGCGTATTGCCAAGGATCACCTGCTGGAGGTGTGCATTTTTTTGATCGAACTGAACTATGTCGGCAACGCCAATTTTTCTGGCCAGTAGGTTGAGAGCCTCACGGTTGACAATACGCGATCTGATTTCGGTAAGAAAACCTTCGGGTTTAAATGGAAACTTCTTGAACAGGAAATCCGCTACAGCTGCACCCAGGATTGCATCGCCCAGATACTCCAATCTTTCATTTGATTCTTTGTACCCGGTTCCGTTTTCCTTGGCAATCGAACTGTGCACCGTGGCAAGCCTGTACAATTCAAGATTTGATGGAGTAAACCCCGCTATATTTTGAATAGCGGCTACCAGCATTTTATCTTTTTTCGATTTTCCTTTCGGAATTTTTAGGATCTTCCAAACCAAGCGTAGTTCAAATTGAAAGTAAGTAGCTGCTAATTTAGCAAATAACTACAATCGTTAAAGTAAAGCTGGTTGGCGGTTCTATGAATGGGGCGAGTTTATGCCTTTTTGAAGATGATTGAAAAATTGTGACCACCAAAGCCGAAGGTATTACTCAACGCTACTTTTACTTCACGTTTTTGTGCCTTCATGAATGTAAGATTCAGCCTCGGATCCAGGTCGGGATCGTCGGTAAAGTGGTTTATCGTTGGTGGCACTATAGACTGATTAATGGCCAGCAAGCAGGCGATACTTTCAATAGCACCGGCCGCACCCAATAAATGGCCGGTCATTGATTTCGTCGAGCTGATGTTCATTTTATAAGCATGGTCGCCGAAAACTTTTTGTATGGCCCTTATTTCGCCAATGTCGCCCAACGGGGTAGATGTTCCGTGTGTATTGACGTAATCAACTTCATGCGCATTGATATTTGCATCTTCCAGTGCATTGAACATCACTTTGGTTATTCCAGCCCCCTCAGGATGAGGAGCTGTGATGTGATACGCATCTGCCGACATTCCACCGCCGAGCACTTCTCCATAGATCTTTGCTCCGCGCCTTTTGGCGTGTTCATATTCCTCAAGGATCAATGCGCCCGCACCTTCACCAAGAACAAATCCATCGCGGTCCTTGTCATAGGGGCGTGATGCTGTTTCCGGAGAGTCATTTCTTTCGGAAAGAGCGCGCATAGCGTTGAACCCGCCGACGCCGGCCTCACACACCGCAGCTTCTGAGCCGCCTGATACAATGACGTCGGCCTTCCCAAGTCTGAGATAAGTGAATGCGTCATAGATAGCGTTGGTGGACGACGCGCACGCCGAAACCGTTACGAAGTTAGGACCACGAAAACCATACTTGATTGAAATATGCCCGGCACTGAGGTCGGGAATCATCTTGGGAATGAAGAATGGATTAAACCGCGGGGTGCCGTCGCCCTTGGCGTAAGTTTTTACTTCCTCTTGAAATGTTAATAGCCCCCCGATACCTGAACCCCAGATCACCCCAACCCTATCCGGGTTTAGTTCAGCTAACGGGAGGCTTGAATCTTTTATGGCTTCATCGGCTGCAACCATAGCATATTGTGCGAATGGATCCATTTTGCGTGCTTCTTTTCGATCCATGAAGCTGCCGATGTCGAAGTTTTTTATTTCACAAGCGAACTTTGTCTTAAAGTGTTTAGCATCAAAACGTGTGATTGGAGCAGCCCCGCTCTTCCCGGCTTTCAGCCCTTCCCAAAATTCTTGCAACGTATTGCCAATGGGGGTAAGTGCACCTAGTCCGGTAACGACTACTCGCTTCAAAGTCATGTTTGATAGGGTGTGGTTGTAAAAAGGCAGTAATCAACTATTTCTTCACGTTTTGCTCCAGGTATGAAATTGCCTGGCCAACAGTTGAAATATTCTCGGCCTGATCGTCTGGGATGGAGATATTAAATTCCTTTTCGAACTCCATAATGAGCTCAACGGTGTCAAGAGAGTCAGCACCTAGGTCGTTGGTGAAGCTCGCTTCTGGAGTAACTTCAGATTCCTCAACACCAAGTTTCTCGATGATGATCTGTTTTACTTTTTGTGCAATTTCAGACATGTTTTTACGGTTTAGTGATTTTAAAATCTGTGCAAAGAAAGAGATTTGCGGCAATATTGTCAAACTTTTTTGATCTTGCGAAATGAGGGTAAAAGCTGCCTATTCTATGCGGAAATGAAGAAAAGTAAATTAGTAATAGACTATGAATTTGATTTTGAATTGGTCGGGCTCATCTCCTCGGCAAAGGGATACAAGCTCGCGTGGGAACTCAATCAAGCACTCGGCATTCATTTGGTAAAGCAGCCCGACCTGGTGGTCGGCTTTAGGAACAACGAGGAAAAGTCCTTTTCCTTTTATGGGCATGAGACACAGTTCAATCGATTGAAAATGTTCAAAAACCGGCCTGCCGACGGCGATGGCGGAAAGTATTACTTAATCCCTGAGTTTCCTCACTACGATTTTATAATTTTGGCCGATATGGAAGAGCAGCAGTCGCATCAGCAATTAATTCAGTCGATTAAGTCCATCACATCAATTCAATTAGCTGCACCGATTCCTTTAGAAGGACTTAAATCAAAGTCTAATTTTATCTTTTAATTTGCGATGCGTTGCACTTGTCAACACATATGAATCCGATATACCTATAACCCTATGCTAGAAAAAGTATCGTTTAACAAAACGAAAATTGTTGCCACCGTCGGCCCTGCATCAAACTCTAAAGAAATGCTGCGCGCACTTATCAAAGAAGGTGTGGATGTATTTCGACTCAATTTCTCACATGGAACCCATGAAGATCATCTCAAAGTAATAACCAATGTACGCGAGTTAAATGCAGAGCTCGGAACACAGATCTGCTTACTGCAAGACCTCCAAGGTCCCAAAATCCGCGTAAACGAAATGCAACCAGATATAGTGATCGAACGCGGACAGGAACTCATCATCACAACCCGCGAATTGCTTGGTAACAGAGAAATTGTCAGCACATCTTATAAAACCCTTAACAAGGATGTCAAGATCGGAGATATGGTGCTTATCGACGATGGCAAAATTGAATTAAAGGTCACGGAGATCAGGGATGTGGACATAGTAACGGAAGTAGTATACGGCGGTCCGCTGAAATCGCGAAAAGGGATCAATCTTCCATTTACCAAAGTATCGGCTCCCTCACTCACTGAAAAGGATTTGAAAGATCTGGAATTCGGACTGGCAAATGATGTCGACTGGGTGGCTTTGTCTTTCGTGCGTCGTGCCGACGACATAACTTCTATGCGAAAGATAATTGATGCGCATGAGTCCTCTGCCCGCATTGTTGCCAAGATCGAAAAACCGGAGGCGCTTAGCAACATTGACGATATAATCGCTGCCACAGACGCCGTAATGGTCGCGCGCGGTGACCTCGGTGTCGAGATATGGATGGAAGAGGTGCCAATGGTGCAGAAAATGTTGGTCGAAAAATGTAATAAGGCAGGTAAGCCGGTGATCGTTGCTACCCAAATGATGGAAAGCATGATCGAGAACCCCCGACCTACCCGCGCTGAAACCAATGACGTCGCTAATGCCGTAATGGATGGCGCTGACGCGTTGATGCTCTCAGCTGAAACAGCATCGGGAAAATATCCGCTGGAAGTCATCCGAAGCATGGTGCGAACCATAGCCTCCGTAGAAAAGAACCCTGCGATCTATTTCAGATTTCGTGACGTGGATAAAAAATCACCGACATACATTCACGACAACTTTGTATTGGCGGCTTGCAAACTGGCCAAAGACGTAGGCGCAAAAGCCATCGTAGGTATGACACAGTCTGGCTATACTGCCTACCAATCGTCCGCCTATCGACCTAACGCAAATATTTTTGTGTTTACCAGCAACAAAGCGTTGCTAAACAAGATCAATCTCGTTTGGGGATCTCAGGCGTACCTGTACAATAAAACAAACTCCACCGACGAAACCATTGCAGATGTTGAGGAGATACTAAGACAAGCCGGTCATGTAAAATCGGGCGACATATTTATTGTGATGGCCAGTATGCCAATTCAGGAAAAAGCGCGTACGAATACGATCAAGATTAATATTGTGAAGTAGGAGTGTTGGGAAATAGGGAAATAAGGTGATAAGGTGATAAGGAAATATGGAGATATGGAGATATGGAGATAAGGAGATAGGGAGATAAGTCCGATACAATCTCTGTTCCCTATCTCCCTATCTCCCTATCTCCCCATCTCCCCCGCACTCCACGCCTTAGGCTCTACAAGGATA
>DASVBA010000065.1:0-4523 GCA_036376095.1 Chryseolinea sp. | reverse complement strand
AATACTTCGAATGCAATAATTTATCTGCGCGAAATTAATTCCTTCCCATCCTGAATTGCACCTGTTAAAAATCAGACTAACTTGAAAGAAGTCCGACGTGCAATCCGTTATGAAATTATTAATCGTCTTCTGCTTTTGCATTCTTTCAGTTTCTTGCGCCACCTTAAGAGAAGTACCCGAGGCTAACCTTAAATCCGACTACTATTACACTCCTAAGCAGGAGGGAAGAAGCGCGAGAGTCTACGTGGATATTGTGGACGACTCAATACGGCTTATCCCCGACGGGCCAGATCAAAAAGACCCGGAGTCAATCGCTCCGTCCGACGGTCAATTATTGTTCAATAGAAGTTTTGACATCGATGTAATGACCGTTCCATTTAAGTACCGGCCGGCCACTCAAAACCTGCCACGTCAGTTAACGGTGGACTTCAATGGCAGCCTGTTCTTTGGCTACAGAGTAGACCAATATAAGTTGGTATTCAAACGCACGCCCGCTGGTATTGTGAAGAAGGTCAGGCATCGTGCCGTAACGTTAGGAGCGTTTGGGGGTATCGGGACCACGCCGGTCACACCCTGGACCACAAACGGCGGAACAACAGACGAATACACTGGATTCATTTTTAACCGAGGTGTTTCCCTTATGGGCGGTGTGAATAACCTCACCGTTGGATTTGGAGTTGGCTGGGATTATTTAACTGATCGTGATAAAGAAATCTGGATCTATCAAAATAAGCCGTGGTATGGCCTTACTGTGAGTTTGAATCTCAACTGATGACCATTCGATGGTTGATAATAGCTATATTGTGATGAGACCCTTGTGAGGAGCGTTGTAATGGCAGTAGAGGGATGATATATTCCATTTTAGCATCGACTAAACTTTAACATACATATCATGCAAGGACTGATGATGGATTTTCCATTAACGCTCACGTCATTTTTACGAAGAGCGGAGACTTTGTTTCAGCATAAGTCTATTATTACGCGGCTCCCGGATAAATCTATCCATCGATACAAATACAAGGATTTCATTTCTCGCACCAAAAAATTAGCCGTGGCGTTGTCCAAACTTGGTGTGGTCGGGAGTGATCGCGTAGCTACGTTGTGTTGGAACCATTATCAACATCTCGAGATCTATTTCGCAGTGCCGTGTTCCGGATTTGTTCTTCACGCCCTCAACCTGCGCCTGTCTCCCGACGACCTGACGTACATCGTCAACCACGCCGAGGATAAGGTTATCATCGTTGACCAGGTACTGTTACCGTTGTTTGATAAATTCCGTGGAAACATAAATGTAAAGCACGTCGTTGTGATCCCAAATGGTCAGGGGCCGATCCCGGATGAATTCATCAATTACGAATCGTTACTTGCGAGTGCTGACGAGATGTTGTTTGAAGGATTCGAAGGTGATGAAAATACAGCCTCTTCACTTTGTTACACATCGGGTACTACCGGTCGGCCGAAAGGAGTATTGTACTCACACCGATCCATCGTACTCCACTCGCTTACAATCTGTTTTTCAATAGGGGAGGCGTTTACCGAAAGGGATGTCGTGCTCCCGGTTGTGCCCATGTTCCATGTCAACGCCTGGGGTATGCCATTTCATGATATAATGTTGGGGACGACAATAGTTCTGCCGGGCCCGTATCTCGATCCGGTTAGTTTACTGGAACTACTGGAATCCGAGAAAGTTACTATCACGGCCGGAGTACCAACTATCTGGAATGGAATTCTGCAGGTATTGGATACTAATCCGGGTAAATACAACTTGAACGCGTTGCGCCTGCTCCTGGTAGGTGGGTCCAATGCATCAAAATCTCTCATTCAGGGGTTTGAGCAACGGCATCAACTCAAAGTCACCCAGGCCTGGGGCATGACGGAAACCTCACCGCTTGGAAGTGTTTGTTACATAGGAAGCCGCGAAGCACAATTGCCTTTTGAGGAACAGTTTGCTTATCGGTCGAAGCAAGGCAAGCCCGCTAGCCTGGTGGAGATAAGAGGCAGGAACGACAATGGGATCATTCCATGGGACGGGAAAACGATGGGAGAACTTGAAGTGCGCGGCCCCTGGGTTGCAGGCGCTTATTACAAGTCTGTTGACGATGAAGGAAAATTCACTCCGGACGGGTGGTTTTGCACCGGCGATATTGTCACCATTGACTCCGATGGTTGTATTGAAATAAAGGATCGGAGCAAAGATGTGATCAAGTCAGGCGGAGAATGGATCAGTTCGATTGCGCTGGAAGGAGCGATCATGGGACACCCCGCCGTGTTGGAGGCCGCCGTATTCGGCGTTGCTGACGCGAAGTGGGGTGAGCGTCCTATGGCTGCTGTGGTGCTAAAACCAGGGATGAATACCTCTGCCGGTGAGCTTCAGGCCTTTTTAACTCCCTTGTTTGTCAAATTCTGGTTGCCAGATGCCTTTGAATTCGTAAAAGAAATCCCCAAGACGTCGGTTGGCAAATTTAAGAAAAGCGTACTCCGTGAGTTTTACAAGGACATGAGAAGTCAGTCAGTGTAATTTCGTGTTTACTTGCCCGCCTCTTTCCTGCTAACCCTGCTGAGTTTAGTATCCATCACAGTAGGAAGAAAAGATTCATCCATAGACCTGACAGCGTGGGCAAGTATTTCCAGTTGCATGAGGTTGTTTGAAATCTCGTCCGCAGATTTACTGTCCTTCACACCGTTGATCATGAAGGCGACAATCTGCTCACCATTATAAACAGGAATATAGCTAAGGTTAGGATGCTTTTTATAGGCTTCACCTATGCTTTCACCCAGGATAGCGATTTGATCTTCTATGCGGACGTAGTCCTCAGTGGAGTTAATAGCGTACTTAGTAAGGTCGTGATTAACGAGCAACATGGAAGCCGCAGGAAATTGTGCCATTGCATTGAAACTTCCAACGACACCCGCTGCTACTACCAGGGCTGAGAGGAGATTTTTATGTAGATTTTTCATAGTTCCTAATCGGTTTCCCGGTACACTATGACAAAATAATGCCAGAGCCGTGTCTGGTGGAATTTGAGACCTGAACGAGGTATTATGAGGGATGGTGGAATTCGGTTTGTAGATGCTTCTCCACAGCGGGAATGAGGTTTCCCCAAACGTGAAATATGGCGTTTTGACTACTCCCTGAGGGGTTTTATTGAGTTGGCTGTTAACGACCCCAAAGCGTGTGGCCGGGCAGTTAGTAACCTGGAGGACGAATTGTTATGTCCTCGGCGAGTCAGTCGCTATCCTTTCCCGTTATCCCAATTTAGGACACTGGTTTTCTCATATTGGAAAAATATCAGTTAATGTTTGAGAGAGTCTCGTCGGTCAACGATCCGCTTCTCAACCTGATTGAAGAACTTGTTTCGTTCACGTTCTCCAACGGTACTGATAAGTGTCGACTTATTGATCACGTTATTTAAGAAATCTTCCGTTTCCCTGCAGAAAGATTCCTGCGTAGTGGTAAGAATGTTTAGCGTATTGTAGGTGATCGAAGCGATCCTTTTATCTCCAACTTTGAAAAGATAGGTAGTATCGGTCAAGAGAAACTCATTGTAATAAAGTTTGAACACTCCGTGATCACTTTTTGCTCCGCGGGCAGCGCAATTCCGGATTTCTTTTACCATCGTCAGGTATTCATCTATCAGTGACCTGGCTTCTGTCAGGCTGATGAAACCGTTCTCATAATAGAATTGCACTTGTCTGATGGTCACATTAAATGTCTCGTCACTCCAAATTTCGGAGCTTGGGGTTAAAGAATATTTATTCCAGATCTTTCTGCCGACTTCAATCAATTGCTGTGAAACCATTCCAGGATCGTAGTGCATTACATCAAATTTCGGATGGCGCTGGTACGACTTCAGCCAGAAAAAAAGTTTAAACTGCGTGAGTCCGGGAAACTTAAAGTAGTAAGGCGGAGGAATATCCTTCGCGGAATAGATGACTTCTCGCTCTCCGAAAGCCTCCATGCGCTCGAGGTCGCTAAGGATGGAGTTCAACCACATCTCAAGCGTAAAGCTCTCCGAATCGATTCTCCGTTTCCGGAACGATATGATATCGCTCGAGGGTGAGAGAATCGCATCCAATGAGATCTTGTAATGCGCGCAAAGTTTTTTTACTTCTTCAAGTGACAGAATAGTTTCGCCACGGATCCGACGATAGACACTATCGCGACTGACATTTAATACTTCGGCCAACTCATCCGGGAAAGAAAGATTCTTGGGAAGAACTTGACGGATCTGTTCGAGAAAAATGGATTGGATACTACCTGTTGACAACGATTGCATGTTAGGGCTAGGAATTTCGTGGATAATTATAGCATTAAAATGTCGATTTGCAATTCTGCCTGCTCGTGGGTTGTAAAAATATTTGCGCGGTGGAATGCCCGGACAGCCTGATAATTTTATTTTGTCCAATTATTAATTTAATTGAGAAGAAATACGATTTCAAATTCCTTGGCCGCGATCTTGCATAACAATGTGGCATCCGGGAGGTCTCGTAATATGTTTAGTGTAAGAAATTGATGTTCGATC
>DASVBA010000058.1:0-5431 GCA_036376095.1 Chryseolinea sp. | reverse complement strand
TGGATCAAGGTATTCTTTTGCTAAACAATCTGGAAATACTCGTCCTGGATGAGGCTGACAGAATGCTTGATATGGGTTTCATCCACGACATCAAAAGATTGCTGAAAGTTATACCAGCCCAAAGACAAAATGTATTCTTCTCCGCGACAATGCCCGAAGAAGTTCAGAGCCTTGTCAAAAGTATTCTGAAAAATTCAGTCAGGATCGCAGTCGAAAATAAGGCAGGTAAGCTTCAGATCAGCCAGTCTGTTTATTATGTAGCACGTGAAAGCAAGCGAGCATTGCTAAAACATGTGATAGCTGAAAAAGATATGCAAAATGTGATTGTATTTGCGCGTACAAAGTACGGTGCAGACAAGATCGCGAAGGACCTGAATAAATCTGGTATCAAGGCTGAAGCATTTCATGGAGACAAAACTCAAAATGCCAGACAACGTGCGCTCACGAACTTCAAACGCAATGAAACACGCGTATTGGTAGCTACAGATATCGCGGCAAGAGGAATTGACATAATCGATCTGCCATTTGTAATTAATTATGAGTTGCCCGAATCGGCCGAGACCTATACTCACCGTATTGGCCGGACTGGAAGAGCAGGACAGGCGGGTTTTGCCTTATCTTTTTGCGACAACGAGGAAAAGCCACGATTGTCCAACATCAATCGTACAGTATCGAATAGATTGACGGTTGTTGAACATCCTTTTAATTAAATCTGCTTGTAAACATGGTTAAATCGACATCATTAAAGTTCGCCGGCACGAGACGTGATTTTGTTGCCACGCTGAACGAGCGGGTGAATGGATATTTTAAGAACAACAATATTTCCCGGCAGGGAAATAATGAAATGGTGATAAAAACCATTTTTATGTTCTCGCTTTATCTTGTGCCTTATATTTTAATTGTCACAAGTACAATTACAGGTACCGTTGGGTTGCTGGCGATGGCAACACTGATGGGACTCGGTTCGGCCGGCATAGGACTCTCTGTGATGCACGATGCCAATCATGGCGCTTACGCGAAAAAAGCCTGGGTGAACAGCCTTATTGGTTATTCAGTCAATTTGTTGGGAGTCACAGCGTTTACCTGGAAAATTCAGCATAATGTCCTGCATCATTCTTATACCAATGTTCATGAAGAGGATGAAGATATTAGTCCGCGAGGCGTACTGAGATTGTCACCCCATTCGGAATGGAAAAAAATACACAAGTATCAATTTGTTTATGCATGGTTCCTTTACGGGCTAATGACGATAGTTTGGTTGTTAGTGAAGGATTTTTCGCGTTTATACAAATACCAGAAGAATGGAATGGTCAAGTCGCAAAAGGGAAATACGGCCACTGAATGGACGATTCTGGTGTTCACGAAACTATTCTATATTTTCTATGCTGTCGTTCTGCCCCTTGTGCTGACGTCGCTTTTTTGGTGGCAAATCCTGTTAGGACTGCTGGTATCGCAATATATCGCCGGATTTGTGCTGGCAATCATTTTCCAGCCTGCCCACGTGATAGAGGGCACCGAATACCCCCTTCCGGATGAGAGCCGGGCCATGAAAAATAGCTGGGCAGTCCACCAATTGCTAACTACAACGAACTTTGGGAACAACAGCAGGTGGTTTTCCTGGTATGTCGGCGGGTTGAATTTTCAGATCGAGCACCATCTGTTCCCCAACATCTGCCATGTTCATTATCGCAAAATAGCGTCTATTGTGAGTTCTACGGCCCACGAGTTTGGATTACCGTACAAAACGTCCCGGACATTCCTGTCGGCTTTGGCCGGCCATGCCAGGTTATTGAAACAACTGGGTGCAAGACCTGTTTTTGTGCCTGTCAAACTTGAACAATAAATTATTATTGAATAACTTACTTAATAATACGGACAAGATGACTTCTAGCAGATTATGGGGAACCAATTACGCCGGCCGGCAGTTTGTCCAGATTATCAACCCAACAATTGACCTTTATTAACTATTTTTATTAATTATTCTTAAACAATGAACATTTACGTAGCAAACATCCCCTTTAAAGCATCTGAAGATGAATTAAGAGAGTTATTCGCGCAGCACGGCGATGTATCTTCAGTGAAGATCATCCTCGACAAGGAAACGAATCGCAGCCGAGGTTTCGGTTTTGTAGAAATGGCAGACAGTGAGTCTGCAAAGAATGCCATCAATGAACTAAATGGATATAGTTTTTTGGGAAAAGAACTTGTAGTCAACGAAGCACGCCCTAAGTCAGACACACCGCGTAGTGGTGGTGGCGGTGGAAACCGCGGAGGCGGTGGATATGGCAATCGCGGCGGTAGCGGCGGAGGCGGTGGAGGTTACAACAAAAGATGGTAAACGACACTCTTCAAATTTAAGGCCCTCGAAAGAGGGCTTTTTCATTTCATGACGTCGGGTCGCGGCAGATCAGTTAGCAGGCTTGCGGGTCGTCGAGCTAAAATTTTTACCGGATACTTTTGCTGAATTGTCAGGCTTACAGCCCTTTCAGTTCCTCACTTAATTTCAAATCAAACGGCTGTTCATAAAGACGCTTTCCTGTGGCCTTGTATAACGCATTGGCTAGTGCTCCAAAAGTGGGAGGGAAGGTTGGCTCGCCCATGCCTGTAGGGTCGATATCATTCTGTACAAAGTGAATGTCGATTGCTTTCGGTGCTTCACTGTGGCGAATCATCCGGTACTTATTGAAATTGTTCTTATCAGGCACGCCGTCCTTAAATGTTAACGATCCATACATGGCATTACCTACTGCATCGACTATTGCACCCTCTGCAAGGTTGCTTGCAGCGTCCGGATTCACCACAATGCCGCAATCTACTGCGCAACACACTCGTTTGATCACGGGCTTTCCTTTCTCAATTGTCAGGTCCAACACCTGCGCCACGTATGAATTGTGACAGAAATACGCCGAAACTCCGCGATGCACATTAGGGAGTGGTGTGCCCCATCCGGATTTTTCCCTTGCCAGTTTCAAGACCCCCGCATATCGGCTCGCATCATAATCATTGTTGTCGCCAACGGGAGCTTTTATTACTCGGTCCAAGAGCTGAAGGCGGAATTCTATTGGGTCTTTTCCTGCAGCTTCGGCCACCTCGTCAAGAAAGGACTGCTCTGCGGCGGCGATGAAATTTGATCGCGGTGCGCGAAATGATCCGGTGGTGATGTTCGAATTTATAGTAAATTCCTCTGCGAGGTAGTTATCGACAGCTCCCGCAGGAAAACGATTTTCTTCAAGCGGGCTTTCGGGAATTCCTCCTGCCTTAACATGAAAGGCAGTCAGATTATTGTTTGCATCTAAAGCTGCACGATACGTTGCCCGGTAGGCCGGCCGATATATGCCCGATGTCATGTCATCTTCGCGCGTATAAATGAGCTTGATTGGCGCGTTCATTTTTTGTGAAATGACTGCAGCTTCCAATAACCAATGCGCATAGGATCGGCGACCAAAACCACCGCCCAGCCGAGTCATTTTAATGTCGATTTTCTCAAGCGGAATACCCAATCGCGACGATAAAGCCTTCTCAGTGAACTCCGCCTTCTGAAGCGGACCAGCCAGCTCAGCTTTATCCGCAGTCACATGCGCAAAGAAGTTCATGGGTTCCATACAGTTATGCGCAAGGAACGGAGCACTATACGTGCGTTCAATGATCTTCGCCGCGTTCATGAATGCTTCCTGCGGGTTCCCATCCTTGCGGGCCACTTCGGCAGGCTTCGACATCCGCTCTTTCAGGGAAGCGGTGTGGATCGTAGTGCTTTCGAGCCCTTTGGGAACCGTAAGTGTTTGTGAGGAGCCTCCCGGTACGCTTCTCTTCAACGTGTAGTCGGCGAATGGTTCCCATTCAACCTTTAATGCCTTCTTAGCATTCATTACTTCCCACGTGCTGCTGCCAACGACCGCTACTACTTCAAGGAATGTACAGGTGTCGAAAAACTGCCTTTCATAATCGTCATTAAAAACTTTAACACTGAACACATCTTTTATGCCAGGCATTGATTTTGCCGCAGCGTCGTTAACTGACTTAAGTTTCATTCCGAACGCAGGGGGATGGACGATCATGGCGATTAACATGCCGTCACGTTTGACATCCATTCCGTAAAGCGGTTTTCCCGTAACGATCTTTAATCCATCGACATTCTTTTTGGAGGTCCCGATGATCTTGAAATCTTTTTTCGCTTTGAGTGGTACCTCTTTAGGAGCCGTAATCTTAGCGGCAGCTGATGCCATCGATCCATAGGTCGCCGACTTGCCACTTTTTTTATGATGAAGGGTACCGGATTCTGTTGTTATCTCTTCTAGCGGGACAGACCATGTCTGTGCAGCTGCCTGCCGAAGCATATGTCTCGCCGTCGCACCAGCCATTCTAAGACTTTTCCATCCCTGCCGGATTGCCTGGCTTCCACCAATAAACTGACGAGTATACAATTGAGTGTTTAATGATGCCTGTTCTACGATGACGTTCTTCCAATCCACGTCCAGTTCTTCAGCAACGATCATTGGCATCGAAGTTTTTACATTTTGGCCACCTTCCGGATTCGGAGACATGATCGTTACAATACCGTTTTCCGAGATTTTCAAAAAACCGTTCAGCTCAGTCCATTCCTCAGATATCGGTAACGCTTCCTTGACTTTTGCAAAAGATGATATCCATCCGAAACTGATCATCAGCCCGCCTCCAGCCATTGCTGAAGTTTTCAGGAAGGTTCGTCTGCTTATGGATGTTTGTGTTTGCGCCATTGGTCTAGCTGTTTGATGCTGTTTTTATTGCGTCCTTGATTCGTAGATATGTACCGCAGCGGCATATGTTGCCGTTCATTGCAATTTCAATTTCTTCGTCGGTGGGAGTGGGGTGCTTCTTAAGTAATGCAACAGCACTCATGATTTGTCCCGCCTGGCAGTATCCACACTGGGGAACATCGTGTTCAAGCCACGCTTTCTGCAACGGATGATCACCATTTGTGGACAGCCCTTCGATCGTTGTCACAGACTTATTGGCCACGGCCGAAATGGGTAATTGACACGACCGTACTGCTGCGTCGCCTAGAAGCACGGTACACGCACCGCACTGCGCGATGCCACATCCATATTTTGTACCAACAAGATCTAAATGATCTCGTAAGACCCATAGCAATGGTGTTTTTGGATCGACGTTAACCGTCTGTTTTTTTCCGTTTATGTTAAGGTTGATCGCAGCCATACTTCGCAGTTGATTTAGTTACACCCCGGCTGAATTTACCTATTATCGCGCTAAAATGGCACGTCAATATTTCTGCGGCCTGGAAAGGAATGTGGGTGGTTGTGGTGTGGGGATTTCAGTCAGAAATACAGAATAGCTCAACAATTGAGGCATCCTACGCCGTAGGTGAGGTGACTAAAAATGTTAAATTTCAACTTATTACTCTTATCTCAATCCAGTCCCAATGAAAAAAAATATC
>DASVBA010000051.1:0-3512 GCA_036376095.1 Chryseolinea sp. | reverse complement strand
TGCACAGGGATTCGATGGAACCAAGGGTTGGAAAATTGATGCCTTTAAGAATGAAACTACTCCCACCATCCTGAATGGTCCGGACGCATTGATGATGGCCAACGAATCAAATGTCGAGCTGATGGATTTTGTGTTACGCTCAAAAGCCAACGGTGCGGCGATGACTTACACGGGAACGGATTCCGTAAAATCTCATTTCTGTTACCAGATCGAACTGAAACAAAACGTCACGACGGAAACATTGTATTTCGACACCAGGACGCATGAGCTTGTGATGAAGAAGACCCTATCCAAAAATGCAGAATTGAATAAGGCCCCGATGAACATATACTATTCAGACTATCGGGATATCGGCGGCGTAAAGATCCCCTTCAAAACGGTTTGTGAATCAGAGGAACAAGTCATCCTCATCATTACAATCGATAAGGCGATGTTGAACGTTCCGATTGAAGAAAAGGAATTTCAACCATGAAATTTGCCTTTTCGTAGTGAACGCCTTTTAAATTCTTCGCTTTCGCGCTAATGTTAAGGAAGTTTTCGTTTTCCAGCATAGAATAGTTCGCAAGAATAGAACTAAAGTCCTGCTAAGCGATCGAATCAATCGCCACGTGCTTAAGCTTGTGAAGAGGGCTTTAGCCCATGGAAACGAGTTTATGAAGCCCATTGCACTAATACTGCACAGTTAAGTTTTCGGTACACTTGTTCAATATTCCCTCACCGAGATTTAGTTTTTTATCTTTATACATGAAACGTCCGGTTGCCTATTTACTGCTTATTCTGGCAGGCATGTACGCGTTTGTTTCAATAGTTAATCGCCGCGATAGAACCAAGACCTTTTCGCTGACTACAGAAACAATCAGGATCGATTCTATCGACCAGATCCGTCCGCTTGAAGGTGAGTTAGTGAAGCCGATCTTGTATACAAATGTTTCCGGCCTTTCGCGGCTGCCCGTATCTCAGGCAAAAAAGAAATTTATCGCCGCGGTTCTTCCTGCGATCTTGATTGCCAGACACCAGATTGAAACCACAAGAACTAAAATATTTGTCCTAACGAATAAAAGGAGTTGGAATAAGGAGGACAGCACTTACTATTTTGAGGTGAAGAGCAAGTATAAAGCCAAGGACATAGACGATTTGATGAACCGAATCGGAACGTTGCCAAATAGCGTAGTCCTAGCACAGGCAGCGGTTGAAAGCGGGTGGGGCCAGTCACGTTTTTTTCTGGAGGGTAATAACGTTTTTGGTGTTTGGTCCTTCAACAGCGATGAGCAACGAATGCCGTCGATCCGCGGACGAAAAAATAAAACCATTTACCTGAGGACCTATCCGGATATTGGACAGTCGGTTCTTCATTATTTTGAGATACTGGGTACTGCGAATGCTTATCAAAACTTGCGCAAAGAACGCCTTACTCGAACAGATCCGTTTGAACTCATACCTCATCTAAGAAACTATTCGGAAAGAAGAACGGCGTACACGAACCAGTTAAAGGCCGTCATTTTGCAGAATGAACTTACAAGGTACGACCGTTATCGCCTTGATCCTGACTTTCTAACCGAGGACTAACATGAAGTGGAAATGGTTGCTGCTAATTTCAATTACAATCTTGGGTATCGGCTATACGTCCTCATCCGGAAATCCAGTCAACAATAAAAAGGAAGTAGTTTGTTTCATTTACCACCGATTTGGGGATTCAAGATATCCCACCACCAATGTATCGGTAGAGGATTTCGAAGCACATCTTAGATATCTCTTAGAGAACGATTTTCAGATTCTTACTTTTTCACAAGCTGTCGCCTATTTGAAGTCAGAGCAAACCTCACGGAAAACGGCCGTGATCACAATCGATGATGGCTACAAGAGTTTTCTTGTCAATGCGCTTCCTCTTCTTGAGAGATACAACATACCTGCGACGTTGTTTATTAATACTAAAACAGTTGGCGGCGGGGATTACATGAAATGGGAAGAACTCAAAGATGTTGTGAGGCACAATATTGAGATCGGGAATCACACGCATTCGCACGAATATTTTCTCAATCTTCCGGCGTCATCCAGATACAAAACATTCAAGGAAGAAATTGAGCTAAGTCAATCGATTATAAAAAAGAACCTGGACCTTCAGCCCATCGTCTTCTCGTATCCTTACGGAGAGTTCGATGTTGAAATGAAAGGAATTGTGAAGCAAGCCGGTTTTGTTGCTGCCGCTGCACAGAATTCGGGCGTGATGGTCTCAGGTTCGGACATCTTTCAATGCCCACGGTTTCCTATGTCGGAAACATATTCTTCCAGAAGACAATTTGCTGAAAAAGCTTCAATGCATGCGCTTCAGCTTGTAGACCAATCGCCGGAGTCGTTTCTGCTGGGGGAAACAAATCCTCCTACGCTCACAGTTAAATTAGGGCGAAGTGATCTGAATCTTAAAGAAGTTCAGTGCTTCGTACAGGGCGGGGAATGTCAAGTTGAAGTATTGGAAACGGGGGATAACGGTATCACGCTCTCCTTGCGTGCGCTGAAACCCCTTGCAGCCCGAAGAAGGACGCTTTATACCCTTACCGTCAGGGATAAGCACGGACACTGGTACTGGTTCAGTCACCTTTGGATCAATCCCGCTATACGTTAAAAAAGACTTTGAAAAAGGTCGTTGTTCTTTGGATTTTATCAAGGATTTTCTCCAACTTATGTTATCGAAGCGAACTTTTCGGTTGTCCCATAATCCTTTCGCGTAGCCAGCATCAACTGAAAAATCTCCCTGTGATGTGGATATAGTGTAGTTCAAATTATTGAACGTGTTTGCCTATTGGCACCATGGTATAAACCCTAACCAAATCCCATATGAAAAACCTAACCCTTGTACTAATCGCCTGTGCCCTTTTGGGCGCCTGCAGCCAGCCCAAACCTGAACCTGAAGCTCCCGCGGCTGAGGTTAAACCGGCACCACTTGAAATTGGTGAAGCGAAATTTATTGATATCAGCAAACAATCTCTCAAAGATCTTGCATCAGGAAATGTCGACGGATTTGTGAACGTGTTGGCAGATGATGCCAAGTTCGTCTGGAATTACGGCGACAGCCTCGTTGGCAAGGCGGCGATCGCGGATTATTGGAAAGAGCGTCGCGGCAATGTTATTGACACGCTCATTATTTCACAGGAGGTATGGGTTGGTTTAAAAGCAAATGAATCCCCAGCGCCAGGTATAAATACAGGAAATTGGGTGTTCGGATGGTATACGGCGACTGCGAAGTACAAAGCCACGGGTAAATCGATGACGCAGAGTATACATCAAGCGGGCCATATTAACGAAAGTGGTAAAATCGATTTAATGTATCAGTATCTTGACAGAGCTCTTATTCAAGCAGCCTTGAAAAAATAGCGTCATCATTGAAACTAAGGAATGGAGTGAAGGCACCTGGAAGCCTTCACTTTCTTTTTATGTCCACACCGAGCACATCATCCAGTGATTCTTATGACTATAGTATGAGCTAATAATGTAATTTTATTCAATTGAATCGCAGC
>DASVBA010000023.1:0-2178 GCA_036376095.1 Chryseolinea sp. | reverse complement strand
TCCCTTAACGCCAATTATTACTTGATGGATTACAAAAATCAATTGGTTCTAACCGGTCAGGTGAACGATGTTGGGGCGTCCATAAGAACAAACGTTGATAAAAGTTATCGGATGGGATTGGAGTTGGAGGCGTTGGTGAGAATTTCTCAGAAGCTTTCACTCAATGCCAACCTTACTTTAAGTCGAAACAAGATCAGGAATTTTGATGAAGTATTGTATGACTACGGAGTTAACTTCGACGAGTTTAATGAAGTCAGACTGTCCTATTCAGATACCGACATTTCCTTCTCGCCAAATGTCATCGCGGGATCCAGCCTGATGTACAAACTTTTCAAAAACGCCGAGCTTGCCTTGCTCACAAAATATGTTGGACGTCAGTATTTGGACAATACATCAAACGAAGCAAGGAGCATTGCAGGATACTGGATAAACGACATACGGTTCATCTATACGTTCAAGCCGGCCTTCATGAAAGAGATTTCGTTGAGTGTATTGGTGAATAATATTTTTGATAAGAAATACGAGTCGAACGGCTACACATGGGGATATATCGGGGGAGGTGCGGAGTATCGGGAAAACTATTTCTTTCCCCAGGCGGGCACTAATTTTTTGGCCATGCTGGCGATGAAAATCTAGCGGATTTGAGAAGGAAGCCGTTACCGGCAAAATATCTGTGTCTTTTTGGCAGGTCCTGGCGTTTGGCGCGAACCTTGATTATTAGCATTTTCGTTAGAATTTTAAAAGGACTAAACACAAAGACATAAATAAGATGGGAGGCGCATTAATTATCGGTATTTTCTTCATGATCGTCGGCTTTATCGTAAGCTCAAGACTGAAGAGCAAATTTCGTAAGTACTCACAGGTTCACCTTACTCGCGATCTGACTGGAGCTGATGTTGCCCGCTTGATGCTGGCGGATAATGGGATCCACGACGTTCAGGTTGTAAGTGTGCAGGGAGAACTTTCCGATCACTACAATCCGGCAAATAAGACGGTCAACCTGAGCGAGGGAGTTTATCACGGTAGAAATGCTGCAGCGACAGCCGTGGCTGCTCACGAATGTGGACATGCCGTGCAACACGCCAAGTCGTACAGCATGCTGCAATTGCGGTCGGCGCTGGTGCCAGTGCAGGCTGTCAGTGGACAGGTTTTGCAGTTTATAATGATTGCTTCAATCTTCGGCGGTGCTTTTATCAATAGCTTCTGGCCGACAGCACTTTTAATCATAATCGTTTGTTACGGAGCTCTTGCATTATTTTCATTGGTTACGTTGCCTGTAGAATTCGATGCAAGCAAAAGAGCATTAGCGTGGGTTCAGGCTCGTGGTATTGTGAATAATTCAGAGTATGGTATGGCGAAAGATGCCCTTAAGTGGGCGGCCATGACCTACGTTGTCGCTGCAATCGGTGCTCTGACTATTTTGTTCTACTACATTATGATGTTCCTTGGTTCCCGAGATGAATAGTGGAATTGAGAAGGATCTCAAATCGTAAACAAATAACATTAATTTTAAGGCCCGGCATCCCGGGCCTTTTTATTTTATTGTCTACATTGTATATGACGTTCGTTTTATGAATTTCCAACTGACCGAAGAACATTTAGCCGTACAAAAAGCTGCCCGTGATTTTGCCAACGCTGAATTATTGCCGGGTGTGATTGAAAGAGATACCCATCAGAAGTTTCCCGCCGAACAAATTAAAAAAATGGGCGAGCTGGGATTTATGGGCATGATGGTGGATCCGAAATATAACGGTGGTGGCATGGATTCGATTTCGTACGTGCTGGCTATGGAGGAAATCTCGAAAGTAGATGCATCCGCGTCGGTTTGTATGTCGGTCAATAATTCACTTGTGTGCTGGGGCTTGGAGAAGTACGGCAGCGAAGAACAAAAGGAAAAGTACCTGAAGCCATTAGCCGCCAACGGAATCGGAGCATTCTGTTTGTCTGAACCTGAGGCAGGATCGGACGCAACAAGTCAGCGCACTACCGCGGAGGACAAAGGCGATCACTATCTTGTCAATGGCACAAAAAACTGGATTACAAATGGCAATAGTGCAAGTGTTTACATCGTCATTGCTCAGACAGACGCTACGAAAAAGCACAAGGGAATAAACGCCCTTATAATTGAGAAAGGAACACCGGGTTTTGTGGTTGGAAAGAAAGAAGACAAGATGGGTA
>DASVBA010000710.1:0-7347 GCA_036376095.1 Chryseolinea sp. | reverse complement strand
AAGTCTGAACCTGAAAAGTCCATTTTATTAACGCAGCTCAAGATGATGGCATCGCGTCTCTGGTTTGCCATCACCTGGCCGTCGGCAATCATCACCCTGGGAATAGGAACATCACTGATAATTAATCAGCCGGCATGGTTGCAAGAGGGTTTTATGCATATTAAACTGACCCTCGTGTTCTTATTGTATCTGTATCATTTTTCGATTCACGTCATCTTCAAACAACTTAGGAGCGATGTTGTTAAATACTCTTCTCAGCAACTGCGTTTCTGGAACGAGGTGGCGACCCTTTTTTTGATTAGTATTGTTTTCATTATCGTCCTGAAGAATGCCCTTAGTATGGCTTGGGGGATGGTAGGATTAATTACAATTTCAATCCTGATAACAGCCGGTATCAGGATCTATAAAAAATTTAGAAAATGAGTATGAGATTCTGTTTTTATGACGGATTGTCCTTTAAGATACTTTTCATCATTGCTGCCGCTGTTTTCCTGGAGGGCTGCATCACAAAAAAGGAACCGCCGTTACCCGTTTTCGGCGAACGAGAAGTAACAGGTAAGGACACCACCTACCACACCATTGCAAACTTCAGGTTCATTGACCAGGATAGCAACGAAGTTACCAACGACACCTACAAAGGAAAGATCTACATCGCCGATTTCTTTTTTACTTCGTGCCGTACTATCTGTCCTATTATGAAGACGCAAATGTTACGTGTTTACGACTCCATAAAAAACGATCCAGATGTAATGTTATTGTCACACACGATCGACCCCGAGTATGATACGGTCGGCCTATTGCATGATTATGCAGAACGGCTGGGTGTTGAGAGCGATAAGTGGCACTTTGTAACTGGCAACAAAGACGAAATTTATAAGCTCGCTCAAACCAGTTATTTTTCGACCGCGCTGGAAGACAAATCAGAAGCCGACGGCTTTATACATAGCGGCGCTTTTTTACTCATCGATAAGGACCGCCGGATCAGGGGAAAATATGACGGCACGAAAGAGGACGATGTTAATCGTTTACTGGGAGATATTCAACGGCTGAAAATGGAAGGTGAACAAAATTAAATTCAAGCATAACATCTCCGGCTTCAAAATCCGAACTACACACTCCGCAAGGTGCTTGCTTTTTCTCATGTTTATTGCAGCTGGTTGTGCGTCTAAGACCGAGTCCGGTCGCCCGGAAACATCCGTGAAATTCGAACAATATTTTGTTCAGGGTGAACAACTTTATGCGAAGAACTGCAGCAATTGCCATCAGAAAAACGGCACTGGCCTTGGACTGATATATCCTCCCATTGGCGGTTCCGACTATCTTCTTCAAAACAGGAACGAAGTGATCTGTCTGCTGCGGAACGGTAAGTCCGGAGAACTCATCGTTAATGGAAAAAGCTTCAATAAAGAGATGCCCGCCATGCCTTTGCTTTCCGACCTGGAGATCGCTGAAATTGCAACGTACATTTATAATTCCTGGGGAAACGAAGAAGGACTCATTGAAGTCAATGAAGTTTCTTCTGTGCTTGCACAATGTGACACATTGCCTTAAAAATACTTAAGCTTGATGTCCTGCTTTATGTCCTCGTCTGCTATTGTGATCTTGGCCTTTTCAAATGGAGGCGGGCCGAATGAACCAAGGGCGTTATTCCCGAAACCGAATCCTTCCTTCGGAATTCCAAGTGCGTTGGAGTCCAACTCGCCATTTTCATTTTCGTCGTGGATCACGCTGATTGCATAGTCTCCCGGTTGCAGGTTTTCGAAGACCACTGTCACCTCGTTGCCTGTAGACTTAATAACTTTTTTTTCTATGGGGATTTTTAGGAAGTCGGCTTCCGTGGCAAACAACCCGAACTGCAAAGAACCCTTCTTTGATTTTATGTTGTTTACATGGATCTCAAGAGATGATTGTGCAGATGTTTCAAACCAGCTGATGACAATCACCAACAACATTGCACAGCACGTGGTATTTTTCATTGCAAACTTTTTCTTAAAAATCTGTTCCTATAAGCGACATTCCAAAACAAGGATTCCGAATTGTTTGTTATTGATGATCAGTTGTCCGGTTTGCCATTCAAAACGGGAGTTCAAGAACGAAATTTGTGCCATTTAATCCGGATTTGTCTGCAAAAGGAGAATTTTAATCATGAAAAAAGCGTCGTCCATGGTGCAGAAGGAAACATCCGGCCTCTGGTATAATTCATGCGTAAGTTAGCATCATCTCTCACTGGCGGATAACGCGTTATTTTGTAACTTACCCTTATCACAACCCATAATTAACATGGCCAAGATCACATTAAAAGTAAACAACAAACCTTATACGGTTGACGCCGACCCCAAAATGCCCTTGCTTTGGGCGATTCGCGACCTCGTCGGCCTGACAGGCACAAAGTACGGCTGCGGTATAGCCCAGTGTGGAGCATGCACGGTACACCTGGCTGGAGTGCCGGTTCGATCCTGTTCGGTCCCTGTCTCGGCAGTTGGGAATAAAGATATCACAACGATTGAAGGCATTTCATCCGATAATTCCCATCCTGTTCAGCAGGCGTGGATTCAGGAACAGGTTCCTCAATGCGGTTATTGTCAGTCCGGACAAATCATGGCTGCGACCGCACTGCTGAAGAAAAATGCGAACCCAACCGATAAAGATATCGATACTGCCATGCAGGGTCATATTTGTCGCTGTGGAACGTACCCCAGAATACGCAAGGCTATCAAAACCGCATCTACTCTGATGAGCCAGAAAGCATCCGTCAAATAATGTTTTCTTCGGGTCTAATTGGAACCTCAAACAAGAATCAAGATGACTAAGAATATATCAAGAAGAA
Source organism: Chryseolinea sp. (assembly GCA_036376095.1). GTDB lineage: Bacteria > Bacteroidota > Bacteroidia > Cytophagales > Cyclobacteriaceae > Chryseolinea. The sequence goes on along the minus strand of DASVBA010000710.1, from coordinate 4,520 downwards.
ACTTCATAAAGATCTCAGGTATCACTGGTGCAGCACTTACGCTTGGAATTTATTTGCCAGCGAATGCAAAGGAAGCTGAGATCTTGAACGTTGACATTGCTGAAAAATCAGGCATTGATCTGAACGCATGGATCTCAATCGATACTTCAGGTAAAGTAACGATTATAAACCACCGATCGGAAATGGGTCAAGGGTCATGGCAAGCTGTCCCTCAGATTATTGCGGAAGAATTAGAGGTTGATCTCAACAAGGTCAATATCGTTTTTGCAGAAGGCAACAACGCGAAATACGGAAGCCAGATCACAGGTGGAAGCTCAACGGTACGCGGGTCGTATACAAAACTTCTTAAGATCAGCGCTACAGCTCGTGAAATGTTAACCGAGGTTGCCGCAAAAAAATGGAATGTATCCAAGTCCGATTGTTATGCAGAAGACGGGCACATCGTCCAGAAGTCGACCGGCAAGAAGTTTCACTATGGCGAGTTGGTTGCTGATGCCTCGAAGCTTGAAGCGCCAAAAACGGTAAGGTTAAAGTTGCCGGAAGAGTATAAGATCCTTCGTAAGCCATTACCACGTCAGGACGTTCCGTTGAAAACGAACGGAAAAGCAATATTCGGTTTGGATAAGAAACTACCCGGCATGCTTTATGCTTCAGTTGAACGCAATCCTCGGTTTTGGGGAAAGGTGAAAAGTTTTGACGATAGTGGTGCCAAGGCGGTTCCAGGGGTAAAACATGTGCTTGCGGTAAAGATGAAAGTATTTTCTCAAGACCGCGAAGGCGTTGCTGTGGTTGCAGATTCCACGTGGGCTGCCATGCAGGGACGAAAAGCACTAAAAATAGTTTGGGATGACTCCGGTTTTGATCATCACAGCAGCGAGCAGCTTTATGGCGCTATGCGGGAAGATGTAAAGTCCGCGAAAGCAAACATATTCCGGACGAAAGGTGATTTTGAAACTGCATATCAAAAATCAGCCAAGAAAATTGAGGCAACCTATGAGACGCCGTATCAGTCCCATAGCAGTATGGAGCCTCTTAATTGTATTGCTGATGTCAAAGGAAACAAGTGTGAGATATGGGGTCCCATTCAGGCTCCCGACTGGGTTCGTTCAGACATAGCGCGTTTGATGGAATTGAAATTTGAAGATGTCACCGTTAACATGACGTTCCTCGGTGGAGGATTTGGAAGGAAGGCTTTTCTCGATTATCCACACGAAGCTGCTGTTATCTCAAAAGCGATAAGTGCACCCGTTCAGGTTGTATGGACGCGGGAGGACGACATGACGCAAGGTCCTTTCCGACCCGGCATGGTGTATCAATGTAAGGGCGCTGTCTCTGAGCATGGAGGTATCCAGGCGTTTGAAACAAGAATGGCCGGACAGAATATGGATCAGCAGGGGCCGGGCGCGGACAAGGATTCGTATAACGGTAACGTTGTTGAAGGCTTTCCGGAGCCATACTTTAACACTCTGCCGCATTACAGATTCTCTGACATTCCTTTAATCACACCGGTGCCGGTAATGTGGTGGAGATCGGTGTATTCTTCGACAAATGCTTTTGCCTTTGAAAGTTTTCTTGATGAACTGGCAAATGCTGCTGGTAAGGATCCTCTGGATTTCAGAAGAAATCATTTTATGGATCCGACGTGGAGCCCGGACAAGATCAGGTACCACGAGCTTGCCAACAAGCTCGAAGAAGTCAGCGGATGGAAATCACGAGGAAAGAACGCGGGATTTGGTGTCGCGATCACTGAATGTTTTTCAAGTATTGTCGGGCAAGTGGTTAAGGTTTCGAAAGGCGATGATGGCAAAGTGAAAATAGATAAAGTGTGGGCTGTAATGGACTGCGGATGGTTCGTTAACCCTGATATTGTCCGTGCGCAGGTTGAAGGCAGCATTATTATGGCACTTGGTGCCGCCGTGACTCATGAAACTCATTTCGCAGACGGTAAAGCGGTAGAGCAGAATTTCAATACATACAAAATGCCGCGGATAAACGATACGCCGGAAATTGAGGTTCACATCATGGAAAATGACGAGAAAGCCGGAGGTGTCGGAGAACCAGGTTTGCCTCCGTTTACTCCAGCGCTGACCAACGCCATTTTTGACCTGACTGGGAAACGAATAAGAAAGTTGCCATTCAAACTTGAGGAGGTATAAAAGCTTTTCGGACGAAGCAATCGGATTGACGGTTGCTTCGTTCATTTTAGATAAACTATAATTTAACTGATCAATTTGATGAAGAAGGTTGTTTTTGTATGTGCATTGCTAATTGGCTCAATGTCGTCTTTTGCACAAAAGTTCGATCTCAAAGCTAGTATAACACGTGGTAAGGATGTGTACACTGCCCAATGCCTCTCCTGTCATATGGAACAGGGAGAAGGTATTGAAAACGTATACCCACCGCTGGCAAAGTCTGACTATATGATGGCGGATAAAAAGCGTTCCATTGATCAGGTGCTACACGGCGTAACTGGCCCAATGAAGGTAAAAGGTGTAGAGTATGATGGCGTAATGACAGGTTTTGAGCTGCTGAGCGATCAGGAGGTAAGTGATGTTTTGAATTATGTGCGAAACTCATTTGGAAATAAGGGCGGTGCTGTGACACCCGAAGAGGTAAAAGCTTCACGCAAGTAACAGGTCCATGGGATGAAAGAGTTTAAGACCATAGTAACAGAATACAAAAAAATAAATTTTGCCGAACGTCGGGCAGCGCTGGCTACTGTCGTTAAAGTTCGAGGCTCGTCTTACCGGAGTCCTGGTGCCAGAATGCTGATCACCGATGATGGTAAATGGGTTGGTTCGATCAGCGGTGGATGTCTTGAGGGAGATGCGTTGCGCAAAGCGAGGCAAGTGATGACGGACAAGGTTCCGTTCACGGTCACTTATGACACACGTGAAGAAAGCAATCAGAACCTTGGGATTGGTCTCGGATGTAACGGAGTAATTGACGTTCTCATCGAACCGCTTGATGCACGTGATGAAAATAATGCTGCTGCTTTTTTTGAACGCACAATTTCTACAGATTCACCGTTGGCACTGGCAACAGTATTTGCTGGTAACAATGCACTAACGGGCAAGAAAATTTTACTGTCGCAGCAAGAGATCAAATGGGATGAGTTGCCGGACTCCGAATTAAGAGACAATGTCATAAACGACCTTCGTCAACTGTTTGAATCAAAACAATCTCAGGCAAGAAAATACAAGGGCGAAGAATACGAAACGGAAGTATTTATTGAACTTTTGCAGCCGTCAATTTCAGTGATAATTTTTGGTGGTGGATTTGACGCACGTCCCGTCAGCCATCTGGCAAAGTCACTTGGATGGGATGTCACCGTCACTGACGAGTGCGTAGCGCACATTGCCCCGCTATTTTTTCCTGATGCTGACAAGCTCTCTCTCTGTCAGCGAAGCTTCATCGACCGCGACTTCAACATTACTCCCTATACTGCCTGCATACTCATGTCGCATAATTATGAATACGACCGGGACGTGCTGAAAAAATTAATTAAGACGTCAACTCCTCTTATCGGAATACTCGGACCTCGAAAACGCTTCGATAAAATGCTGGAGGAATTTAGAAAAGAGGGTATTGAATTGTCGACTGAAGATCACAATCGTGTTCATTCACCGATTGGGCTGGACATCGGCGCGGAAGCACCTGATGAAATAGCTGTTTCAATCATCGCGGAGATCCAAAGTAAATTCTCGAACCGTTCGGGGGGCTTTTTGAAGTATCGTAATGGACCCATACATCAGCGCGATATGGCAAGCGATCAGATCTTTAAGCAGGTCTACCTCAACACCGACCTAATCAAATCCGTCAAGGAAAAATAGATGTCGTATAAAACGCTATTGGTCCTCATTGGTATGACACTATTGAGCGCGGCTGCTTACGCTCAGGATGCTCAAAAGGAAATAAATGAACAGGTATGGAAGCCTTTCATTTCGTCATTCAATTCATTCGATACAGACGGATTTATGGCAGTCCATTCACGTGATGTTGTCCGATCGCCGAGGGATGCAAAGGTTTTGCTGTCGTGGAATGAATATTTCACGCAACAACAAGCGGGCGATAAAAAACAAAAAGAGGACGGCAGCACAAGATTGATTGAGCTGCGCTTTACCGAGCGCATTGCCAACTCAAACCAAGCCATAGACGTGGGTATTTATAAAACCACTGTCAAGAATAAAGAAGGAAAAACTTCTTTATTTTACGGTCGTTTTCATGTTGTGCTGCGCAAAGAAGGATCGCAGTGGAAAATCCTTGTCGATACAGATTCGTCAGAAGGCAACACGATAACCGAAAAGGATTTTATGGCTGCCAGTCCACTTTAATGACCTTGCAAGGAGTAAATTTCAGTACCCATACCATAAATCCTTTCTGATTTTACTATCTTGAATAAATGGCCTTAACCGACGACGACGCCGATTCAGACTTTCACGTTGACGATCACGAGTCCAGGATCTCAATTATCCTTCTGGCTGCGGGGTCTTCATCCCGTATGGGTCAGTCAAAACAAT
>DASVBA010000002.1:0-8955 GCA_036376095.1 Chryseolinea sp. | reverse complement strand
TATAACGATCGACGAATTCAAGACTTCCGTATTTATACGCGAGTTTCTTCCTGAGGAAGGCTATATACTTTTTATCGCCGTATGAAACCGGAATGATCAGGTTTGCAGCTATTTTATGTTTTTCAAGAAAATCTATTGTATCAAGATGATTATTGGTAGGCGATCCTGAATTGCCAATCATTAACGAAAGCTTGTCACGCGTTGTCGTGGACTTTTTAATAGAATCGAGCTCTGAATAGGGAAATTGATTCTCATAAAAAAAGAACTTGTGTTTTGCCTCAACGGGAAGGTGACGCCGCGCAAATTGATACTCCTGCTCCATCCATGTCATGATGTTGGCTACTTTGGAATAAGCGCGGTTCTTAAATGCTGAATGCAGTACCAGGATCTTTAGTTCGTAAAGGATCTGTTCCCATGACCTGTTCTTTTCGATGTATTGTGTAAGCGTCAAGGGCTCGTAGCAAAGGCGATCTATTGAAGGCAGGTTGTAAATGTCGCCGCCCCAGGTTAACCAGTTAAGCTCTTTGAATTTATTCAGCGCCACCCACCTGTACAATAAAGGGGTAAAATAATGTACGTAGACTTTGTCGTAAGCAAATGTATCTCCTACTATTGAATTGAATTTGGTGGAATACAGCGGGGCAAACGGAAGGTCACGCTTCACTGCCTTCAGTTCCTTATTATTCGTCCGAATGACGATACGATTGTTATTCAAAAGGGATGCCTCTCCGAGATTGTCATAGAATGCATTGATAAAAGTATTATCTGGAGCGATGTGAAGATTCATGAAAGAAAGCGTGATTTATGTTCGTGATCTTTCAAAGGCACGAAGTGATCGGCCTAATTATTCTGGACCCTTAATATTATCCTGAACACCATATCAATTTCTTCAGGCGTAAGCGTATCAAAAAGTGGAAGGCACAACACGCGTTTTGAAATATCATCAGTAACAGCACATCTCGAGCCTGGATGAACGTAAGGCAGATCCTCCAAAGAAGGAAAAAAATAACGGCGTGGATGTATCCAGTTCTGATTTAACGTCTCCTGAACATCGAGCAACAATTTCTCTGAATTAAAAACAAGTGGATAGTAGGCGTAATTGTATTCCGTCTCATCCGCCATCCGGGGTTTGACGCCCTGAAAAGTTTTTAGGAAACGATCATAATGCAGCGATAACTCCTTTCGTATCGCGATGATCCTGTCAACGTACTTTAGATTTACCAGCCCCATAGCCGCGTGCAACTCAGAATTTTTGGCATTTATTCCCAGTTCGGCAAAGCGCTCGGGTCCATCATGGCCGAAGTTTCGCAGGTACGCCATCTTTTTGAGAAGATCCGGATCTTTTGTTATGACGGCTCCGCCTTCCACGGTATGAAATAATTTCGTCGCGTGAAAACTGCAGGTGCTGATATCTCCGAATTCAAAGATGGACTTACCCTTTACCTTGACCCCAAAAGCATGTGCTCCGTCATAGATGACCTTCAGGTTTTTCGCCCGTGCTATTTTATCAATCCGTTCAACATCACAGGGATTTCCGTAAACATGTGTTGCGAGTATTGCAACCGTATCCGGCGTAATGGCTTCTTCAATCTTCTCAGGATCTATGTTGCACGTTCCGCGATCGATATCCACGAACAAGGGTTCACATCCTTCCCAAACGATACTGCTTGTAGTTGCCACGTATGAAAACGGTGTGGTGATGATCTTACCTTTAAGCCCAAGTGCCTTTATAGCCAGCTGGAGGGCGATCGTGCCGTTTGTGACGTACAGGAGATGCTTGATATCCAGGAACTCTTTGAGCTTAAGCTCAAGTTCGTTTACCAGAGGTCCGTTGTTCGTAAGCCAGTTACGCTTCCAGATATCCCTGAGATACTGTTCGTATTCCTCTATCGGTGGCAAAAATGGTTTCGTAACCGGGATCATTATTTACGGTGCAAAGTAAGACTATTCATTGGCAATGTTAAGGATTTCCGGCTTTACCTTGCTTTGAACTAAAGGGATTCATCAGCGTGATCTCATTTTTATAGCCCCACCAAAGCAATCCGACGCAACTTATCAAATAAAACACGTGTACAGGGTCGGGATACAGTAGCCCTAAAGTGGGCTCCAAAATAACTATCAATAAGAGCAACACCAACGGCAGGATAATAATTTTCACGACGTTGAATTGAAAATCAAACACATATCTCAGGTTAAGCCTCACCATGATGACCTCGACAATGGCGCTGATTACTGATGCAAGGATCACCCCGTAAATATTCATGAATCCAACGAGCAGAAATATTAATACGATTTTCAAAAGTGAAACGACCATGTAGATCACCGGCAACGGCTTTGTGTATTTTAGAATTCCATAGGGTACGGTAAAAAAGAGTCGCGTACACCGAAAGAGGTATACGATACCGAGGTAAGGAATGTACCGGATAGCTTCGTGATAGTCAGGACGATTAACAAACATCCTGATAGCCCACGGTAACGCCAGTATGCTCCCGCAGATCAACAGCATCACCACGGCGATAAGTCCGTGATAGTAACGATTGATCCCTGGCGTAGAGCCTTTTTTTTGCTGATCCATCACGGCGCTCACAACTTTTGGATAGAAGGAGCTGTGCAGGCTATTCATAAGAAGTTCCACCGGTACCAGACATTTCAGGGCAAAATCGTAAACACCGACGTCAGACAATGTCAGAAAGAAAATCATGAGCACACGATCAAATTGATTGATGACCCATTGCTGCAACTGATAAATGAAGTTGTACGTGTTGAAGGCGAGCGATGACCTTAACCAGCTAAAATCCCAATGAAAACCAAATTCCCGGAAAATTCTTGATAGCGCCCAGACAGCGGGAATTATCGATCCAACGAGCCTGCCAATAATTGGACCGGCCAGCGAATTGGGATAAATCTCAAACCCTATAATGATACATATTGCCACCAAAGAAAACGAAAGCACATTCGACCAGAAAAAAGTTTCGGGCTTCTCCCGGCTCTGAAGAAGAGTGCTGTGCACGCGAAATAGTGCCTGAAAAACTCCCGAACCAACCGACGCAAGGCCGTAAGGATAGAATGAAATATTTCTTTCTGAAAACACTAAGCTGAAAAGCAAACTGCCAGTGAGGGATAGCACCAACGCGGTCGCTATACTCAACAGGATCATAAAGACGAAAGCAGAGCTTATGAAGACATTGAGCCTTTCCTTATTGTTCTTAAGTTCGTGAAAATGAATGTACACGGACGTGTCAAAACTGAACGTGACGATAATTTGGACGAGCAGGGTAAACACCATATAAGCCGCCAAAGCGCCATACGCCGCTGTGCTTAGGTTGTGTATATACAACGGGAGTAAAATGACGGCGCTGGCCATGGGCAACATACCGGCCAGTGTGTAGATGAGTGAGCTCTTTAAGAAACTTTTACTAACCAAATCTTTTCTATCTAAGAATAAATCTATCAGAATTGACGTGATATTCTGCTACAACAGCTCAGTCAATCTTTTTGCTATTTCTTTTCGGGAATATTTCAAATCGGTTTTGACATTTGAACTGAGCGCTCCACTCTTCCACTTAAGGTAAAAAGTCAACAGCGACGCTTTTAGCTTTTCACGATTGTTGCCATCCAGCATAATACCGGCTCCTGACTCGTTAAGTACTGCAGCGGCGTCGCCGTTCTCCGGACCCGTTCCGATTACCGGCAAGCCCGTAGCGAGGTATTCAAATAACTTCCCGGGCATGTAACCCTCTGCGTCCTTGTATCCGGTAAGAACGATCAGCAATAACGAGGACTTCCCGTACATTTGAATCAAATCGCTGTGCGGCACAGGTGGAGTAAACGTTGTAAAGGCCGACATCAGCGCTGAGGCATCGATGAAAGCCCGGAATTGGGGATGTACTTCGCCGACAAAATCAACCGTTACATTCTTTGCAAAATCAACGTGTTCCGTAACCAGCTCTCCAACCGCAGACATAAAAGGTCTGGGATTACATTTTTCGTTTATGATGCCCACGTGGCGTATTATGAATCTTGTCGTGGTCTGAATGCGCAACGTCTCAAAGTCCTCGTGATCAAACCCATTTGATAACAGTTTTACTTTCCGGCCGGACAAGGCTTCAAATCTACGAACATAGAAAGGTGTGATTGTTATCAGCGTATCGGCACACCTGAGGACCTTTCCTTCCAAACGTTGATGAAGGCCTCTCGCGATCTTGCCAACGGACAGACTGTCCAGAAATCCCCATTCGCTCCACGGATCTCTGAAATCGGCGAGCCATTTCAACGATGGGTTCTTTCGTTTGAGCCTGTAACCAATGAGGTGAACGCTGTGGGGTGGACCGGTCGTGATGATTGTCCTGATATTATTGTCGCGCAGGAAGTCATTGAGGAACCTGACAGACGGCCTAACCCAAAAAACACGAGGGTCGGGAATAAAAACGTTTCCTCGTATCCAGGTAGCAACCTTCTGAAAAAAGGACTTCTCCTTACCATAGGCTACCGTATTCGGTGCCTGTGGCGAATTTTTTTCGCCCACCGCGGAAGAGATCCTGGAAAATGCATTGTACGGCTCCCAGATAGGAAATTTGATAACCTCCGCTTCAGGTGGAATATCCTTCAGAAGTGACTCGTCCTTTAAAGCGAACGATGGATTCTCAGGAGTAAAAACATACGGCTCCCAACCAAAACCCGGAAGGTATTTGACAAACTTCAACCACCGTTGAACTCCACTACCTCCGCTTGGTGGCCAGTAATATGTAATGATAAGCACCTTCTTCTCCATGTATTGTCAGGGTTGTGGGCTCAGTCGGGGTTGGTCTTCGATAGCGCGAATTATTCCATCAATATTATGAGGTTCCATCCATATAACATCGCTATCCCGTTGAAACCAGGTTAGCTGTCTCTTTGCGTACCTTCTTGAATTTCGTTTTAATAACCTCAACGCTTCGCTCCTATCGTATTTTCCGTCGATATAATCAAAGATCTCCTGGTATCCCACAGTTTGTAACGCATTGATATTCCTGAATGGGTATAGGGATTCTGCTTCAGCGAACAACCCCCTTGAAATCATTTCATCCATCCTTCTATCTATTCTATCATATAAGATTTCGCGCGGAAGAGTCAGTCCGATTTTTATAATGGAAAACGGATGCTCAAGCTTATTCTTTTTCTGGAACGATGTTATGGACATGCCGGTGCCTTCGACCACTTCGAGGGCACGAATAAGGCGATGTGGATTTTGTTTGTCTATCTCATGATAATACTCCGGGTCCAGCGCCATCATCTTATGCTGCAAGACTTTGATCCCGTGTTGTTCGTATTCTTTCATAAGATTCTCACGAATAACCTCGGGAATGTCAGGGATTTCGTCAAACCCTTCGCAGACAGCTTTCACGTATAGGCCGGATCCGCCGCACAAGATCAACTTGTCGTACAACGTGAAAAGCTCCGTGATCAATAACAACGCATCCCTGCCGTACGCAGCGGCGTCATAGGAATCATGGATTGAGTGGCTATTGATAAAGTGATGAGGTACTTGTTCCAATTCAGTCGCGGAAGGCTTAGCGGTACCGATGTTCAACTCTTTGAATAGCTGACGTGAATCTGCGGAGACTATTTCCGTTCCAAAATGGGTTGCAAGGTCGATCGCCACCGATGTTTTGCCAACGGCGGTGGGCCCCACAAGGACTATGAGTTGCTTCTGATGCATTTTTCCGCAAGCAAGTTAACAGGGATGAAGCAAAGTGTGAAAAACAGCGAAGTTCCCGCGACCATGAAAACTTGATAGTTCGGAGGCGTAGAAATTAGTGGTGGCCACTACAAACAACAAAGCGCTCGTATTTCGGCGGCTTATGTAGTGCTGATTGTGCCTCCTTTGTGATTTCGTCGTGACCTGCATTTATAGGCTATTGGATAAACCGGCAGACTAAACACCGCTGGCTGAGAATCGCTTTTTCCTACATTTCCCACTATTTCTTATCTTTCGGCCGAAAACCACTAAAATAATAATGATTAAGTACACTAATCAGTTCTTGACCAAGCTGGAGGATTTGATCGCGGAGTCTGACTATACCCTGAGGTATGAAAAAGGGAATTTTAAATCAGGATACTGCGTGCTCAAGGATCAGAAGATAATCATTGTCAATAAGTTCTACACAACAGAAGGTAAGATCAATGCGTTATTGGAAATTCTGAAGAACGTTGCCCTTGATGGCTCCCGGTTCACAGAAAAAAGCCAAAAACTCTACGAAGAACTCCATCAACAATCTGAGGCGGCTTGAAAGTAACTTTTCTAGGTAGTGGAACATCACAAGGTGTGCCTGTCATCGGCTGCTCTTGTGAGGTTTGCAACTCTCTTGATTATCGCGATAAAAGACTACGATCGTCGATACGCGTAGAAATAGCGGGGCAGAATTTTATCATCGACACGGGCCCGGATTTTCGCCAGCAAATGTTGCGGGAGAACATACGTCGTGTTGACGCGCTCATTTTCACTCATGCCCATCGTGACCACACCGCCGGCCTAGACGACGTAAGGGCTTACAACTTCTTGCAAGGCATGGATATGCCGGTTTACGCGACGGAACATACCCTTGATCAGTTGAAAATAGAGTACGCCTACGTCTTTGAGAAGGATAGTTATCCCGGTATTCCCCGTCTTGAGCTGAACGAGATCACCGACCGGACCTTCAACATTAACGGTGTCACCATTGTACCTCTGCCCGTGCTGCATATGAAAATGCCCGTACTTGGCTTCAGATTTGAGAATTTTTCCTACATCACCGACGCTAACTTCATTCCGGACACCACCCTTGAAAAGCTTGCGGGAACAGAAGTGCTGGTATTAAATGCATTGCAGGTTGATCCGCACATTTCACATTTCAATCTTGACGGCGCCATCAAAATGGCAGAACGGATCCGGCCGGCAAAGACCTTTTTCACGCACATTAGTCATAAGCTTGGCCTTCATTCGACAATCGAAAAGAATCTTCCCCCGAACACCTTTCTTGCCTTCGACGGACTCGAATTTTCAATGTGAGTATCAGTTCGAATTGCCACGAGTAATTGAGAATATATCCACTAAATTTCGCACGGTGAGATAAATACAGTGCATAACAACTATTTCTTTTTCCGAACGCTGACCCCTCGACTTGAATCGATGATGATTGGTTCGGTTATTTCAGAATGTTTCAGTCAGAACAAAGATGAGTTAGTGATAAGATTTGAAGCAGCCAATGATCCCTTGTTTTTAAGAGCTGTCTTCGGACCATCATTCGCCTGCCTTTCCTTTCCGGGAGTTTTTCACCGTACCCGGCGAAATAGCGTAGACCTCTTCCCGGACCTCATCGGGCGTCGTGTCATCAAAATTCGTCAGTTTATCAATGAACGAAGCTTCGCGATCAATCTTTCTGACGGCCTATCTCTATTGTTCAAGATGCATGGCAACCGGTCAAACTGTGTATTGATCGACAATGAAACAGTCGCGGGTGTATTCAATCAAAACATAACAACTGATCTTGCCATCAATCCATCAACGTTGGACCGTGAGATAGATTGGTCATTCGAAACATTCTTAAAGAACCGCGACCGTGTTGAGGCACACTACTTCACATTTGGTAAAGTCGTATGGAGATATCTGGATATGCACGGTTATGGTGCCAAATCACCCAATGAGCAATGGGAAGCCATACAGCAGGTCTTACGCTTATTGGAGGCTCCGGCTTATTACCTTACTGAAATAGAAAACAAAGTGACGTTGTCGCTTCTTCCTTTTCCCGCGCCTATAAAAGAATTTAATGATCCGATCGAAGCTCTCAATTCTTTTTATATAACCTATTCACAACACGAAGCTCTTTCTTCAGAAAAAAACTCGGTGCTGAGTCGGCTGAAGTCAAACCTTCGAAGCAGCGGGAGCTTTCACCAGAAATCCAAGCATCGGCTGGAGGCCTTGCAACACAACAACTATAAGATCTGGGCCGACCTTATAATGGCTAACCTTCATACTATTGGTGGCAAGAGCGACAAGGTAACACTGGCAAACTTTTATGATGAGAATCGTCCCCTGGAGATCCATTTAAAAAAGGAGTTGAGCCCCCAAAAAAATGCTGAAATCTATTACACGAAAGCAAAGAAGCAGCAGGTAGAAGTGCACATGCTACAGCAATCAATCCAGAAGAAAGAACAAGAAATAGTTATGTTGAAAAAACAGATCGAGGAGGCAACTACGATCAACGACATAAAAAAATTGCGAAGTTTTGTTTCATCTGCAGGAATCCAGGAGAAGACCCAAACTACAGAACCATTGCCCTATCACGATTTCGAATTCAATGGTTTCAGGATACTTGTTGGAAAGAATGCGAAGAGCAACGACACCCTAACCTTACGTCATAGTTACAAGGATGACCTCTGGCTGCACGCCAAAGATGTAGCGGGTTCACATGTCCTTATAAAGCATCAGGCTGGGAAAAAAATCCCGAAAGATGTTATCGAAAGGGCGGCGCAACTGGCGGCCTATTATTCAAAGAGAAAGAATGAGACCCTTTGCCCGGTAGTTGTCACACCGAAGAAATTTGTCCGCAAGCGCAAGGGCGATCCTGCAGGTATGGTTGTTGTTGAAAAGGAAGATACTATCCTTGTAGAGCCTAAGGCGTGGAGTGCGGGGGAGATGGGGAGATAGGGAGATAGGGAGATAGGGAACAGAGATTGTATCGAACTTATCTCCCTATCTCCTTATCTCCATATTTCCTTATCACCTTATCACCTTATTTCCCTATGTCCCAACATTCCTACTTCACAATATTAATCTTGATCGTATTCGTACGCGCTTTTTCCTGAATTGGCATACTTGCCATCACAATAAATATGTCGCCCGATTTTACATGACCGGCTTGTCTTAGTATCTCCTCAACATCTGCAATGGTTTCGTCGGTGGAGTTTGTTTTATTGTACAGGTACGCCTGAGATCCC
>DASVBA010000708.1:0-2587 GCA_036376095.1 Chryseolinea sp. | reverse complement strand
CTTGTAAAAGATGGAGGCAAGTATAAACTCAAAGGAGATTTCACCATGCATGGGGTCACCAAGCAGGTGGAATTTGATGTGACTTATGGTGGTCAAATAGACACCGGCCGCGGAAAAAAAGCCGGTTTCAAACTTACCGGCAAAATCGATCGTAAGGACTATGGACTCACCTGGGCTAATAAAGTGCCCACAGGTGAATTGGTTGTAGGCGATGTCGTGGAGATCGTCTGTAAGATCGAAGCTGATAAGAAAGCTTAGTTAGTAATTAAAAAGACTCCGGCACGAACCGCCGGAGTCTACCTTGTGTAACATGAAAATCGAAGACGAAATCAAACAGCAAAAATTTAAGACCCCCCTCCAAAAAGCTGTGATTAACCTGCTCTATACCACCAGTTGGATGCAGGGACGACAAAAGGACATTTTCAAACCGTTTGGCATCACGCTGCAACAATTTAATATCCTCCGAATCCTGAGAGGCCAGTACCCCAACAGTACCTCGGCAACAGAAATCAAGTCCAGAATGCTGGATAAGAACTCTGATGTTTCAAGATTATTGGATCGACTTCTCGCAAAGAAGGTTATCACAAAACGCGTGAGTCCTAATGACAAACGGGCCGCTGAAGTCAATTTGACTGAAGAAGGCCTGGAGTTGTTAAAGGCCATCGACAGGAAGCAGACTCAGATCGACAGCGTTCTCGTGTTAAATGACGAGGAAGCGTCCATGCTCAGCGATCTTCTTGACAAGAGCCGAGGCTAACGATCAGATTTTGGCCAGTTCCTCGCGGACAAAATTCATCAGTTCTCTGACGTAGTCGCGGCTGAAGTCGAATTTGATACCTGCTGCTTCATATATCTCCGGAATAGTCCGGAGATAACCGAGCTGCAATGCATTCCGGTAACCCGCCAGACCTGCGTCGCGGTTTTTCCTGAAGTTCCTCCAAACGGCAATGGCGCCTAATTGTGCCATTCCATACTCTATGTAGTAAAACGGAACTTCATACAGATGTAATTGTTTTTGCCACAGGTAGTCTTTTGCCGTTTGTAGCGACGTCCAATCCGTGACTGTATCCGCAAAACGATCAAATATCCTGTTCCATTCGGCTTTCCTTTCAGCCAACGTATGGCCTGGATTAAGATATAGCCAATGCTGGAACTGATCAATTGTACCTACCCATGGCAACGTCTCAATAATATCTTCAAGATGTTCTCTTTTCGCACGTTTCAGCTCTTCTTCATTCGTGAAGAACACATCCCAGTGGTCCATTGAAATTAGTTCCATCGACATCGACGCGAGCTCGGCCACTTCTGATGGTGTAGACTTAAAATCGTTGAGCTCAAGGTCCCTGGTAAGAAAATTATGAATGGCATGTCCACCTTCGTGCATGATCGTCACCATGTCTCTTAGCGTCGATGTGGCGTTCATGAAAATGAATGGAACTCCAATTTCTGCCAGCGGATAATTATATCCTCCCGGCGCTTTCCCTTTCCTTGATTCGAGATCGAGGTGACCCATTTCCTTCATAATCGACAGGCACTGTCCAAGGAAAGGATCGAGCCGGCGAAAAACCTCGATGGTTTTTTCCGCGAGCTCGCTACCGCTCGTGAAAGGTTTTAACGCCTCGCGGCCCTCCGGATCTACGGCTTTGTCCCATGGACGAAGTTGGTCAACATTGAGGGCAGCCTTTCGCTCTTTTGAAAACTGATCGAGGATGGGGACTACCTCGTGTTGAATAGCATCGTGAAAATCGTAACAATCCTGCGGGCTGTAGTCAAACCTTCCCAGGGCTTTGAACATAAAGTCCCGGAAGTTGGCAAAATCAGCATTGAGGGCGACCTGATCACGAAGCCGAATGAGTGTCGAAAACAGATCATCTAATGCTTCTTTGTCTTTCAACCTTCGCTCAGTGATCTTATGATAGACGGATTCCCGCCTTGCACGATCCGTCGACATGAGATTGACCGCTGCTTGCTGAAGCGTCAACTCTTTTCCATCGACTTCTACAGTCATCGCTCCGTTGAGCTGCGCGTACTTTTGGGATTCCGTACTAATTTCAGTGAATAACGGAACGTTTTCCTCGCGGAAGATCTCAATCTCTTTTTTCAGATTCCTGATCATGATATCGTAACCTTCAACATGCGCCAACTCGTCCAGGAAAGAAGATGCCGCCACTTTCTTATTCAACTTATCAGAAACGGGAGCGATCTGTGGTTGGATGTTTTCAATAAAGTATTGATAGTTGGTTCTATACACATCATTATCCGTGTAACAAGTCATCTGAATGTATCGCCACGCAAGATCCTCGGCAATAACGGATTCAATTTCGCTTCGATCAAGAAACCAGTGCTTGACATCTGTGACAGAATCAAGCCTTCTCTCCATCAGATTATCGAAGTGAGGTTTCAAAACTTCCCATGATGTAACCTTAAAATCTTCAGATAAGAAATTTCTTTTCGGACGCTTAGGAATCTCAAGTACTTCGGCCATAATCAAACTGGTTTAAACTATTCAGTGAGCACAAGCGCTACTGAAAGCTTCCAAAGTACTTAAAATGGAATTTACCTCACAAGGGACCTATAAAAAAACAAA
>DASVBA010000871.1:0-4399 GCA_036376095.1 Chryseolinea sp. | reverse complement strand
ACTCGTCAAAAGTTCCAAATGCAGATTTAATAGCATCAGCAAGCGCGCCAGATGGAGCACCTTCGCTCTTCGGACTGAGTAGCGTCCAGAATAAACTGTGATTATAATGTCCGCCGCCATTGTTACGCACAGCTGCAGGATATTTCGATACAGATTTACAGATCTCTTCAATGCTCAAATTTTCTTCAGGCTTGCCAGCGATAGCGTTGTTGAGATTAGTAACGTATGCGTTATGGTGTTTGCCATGGTGTATTTCCATGGTGCGTGCATCAATATGTGGTTCCAATGCATTAAAGGCATAGGGAAGTGCGGGGAGTGTAAAAGCCATAATGTTTCTTAATTTTTAAAGGTTAAACATTGTTTTTTTGAAGATGTCAAATATACAACCAATACACAGCCCAGAAAATTTCATTTGATCAAAAAAGCTTTAAGGCGTAAAGTGGCGATTGCAAGCTTTACGTTGAAAACTTTCGGTTTCAAACAGCTTCGAAAATATTGGGGCATTGCTTGTGGCTTGTAGCCCTTCTTTTGCACGACAAATCATCAGTCGATGCATACACTATGAAGAATGGGCTTTCAGCCCTCAGAACGGCAAATCATCAGCCGACGCATTCTCAGTAAAGAAAGGCTCCTGATCGGAAGGTGGTGGTGTACTTCCGGCGCCGACCTTCTCCAGCTTCCACGCCCTGGCTTCTGTATACCACCGTCCGTTATACTCACGGCTCTCAAGGTCTACAAAAACATTTACCATATCACCAGTCGCCAGGTTAAACTGGTCAATCTTGTCACCCCACATAGAAAAACATATCTTCTTGGGATACTGGCTCTGTGTTTCAAGAATGAACTCTTGTTTTTTCCAGGGACCTTTCTTTCCCATCCCAGACTGCGGAGGCAGCAATTGTGTTACTCTTCCTTTTACTTCCATTGTTAACTTATCTTTTTTTATTGTTGGTAATTACTTTCTTATTGTTTTAAAGAACGTGTCGATGAGTTTCTTGCACTCATCCGCTTTGATGCCCTTTACCACTTCTGTCCGGGGATGCAACAGTGGACTACTCACAAGACTAAATCCTCGCTGAATATCTGAAGCACCATAAACCAGTTTCTGAAGCTGCGTCCAGTTCAGTGCTCCCGCACACATTACGCAAGGTTCGAGCGTAACGTACAAAGTGCATTCATTCAAATATTTCGAGCCTAAATAATTTGCAGCAGCCGTTACAGACAACATTTCCGCATGAGCTGTTGCGTCGGTGAGCTTTTCTGTTTGATTGTGGCCGCGCGCGATGATCCTGTTCTTGCATACGACGACGGCTCCAACCGGTACCTCACTGATCTCCAACGCTTTAATAGCCTCCTTTAAGGCTTCGCGCATGAAATACTCATCCGTGTATAGCTCCATAAAGGCACAAAGCTAAAATCCTCATGCGGAATGGCAACGCAATGACCTTAAACTGTCTTGTTTATTTTATTCGCACTTCGCGCATCATCGCTCTTGCCGTCTCCTGCCACAATTCCCTGTCGCGTTTCGGGCAATTGAATGAAAACACTACAGCCCTGCCTGGCTCGATGAAGTATTGTATGTAAGTATAGCGCAATACGGGATCTGTCTGACCTTGCTGCTGCCGGTTGCCATTTATCCGCGATTCAAACTCAAAGAAGATAAGTTTCTTGCCACGCACCTGGTGGATTCCTTCGTCGATCATGTCAACGCGATCAAAGACGTTCACCAGGCCAGCCTTGAAAAACTTCTGAGCAAGCTCGATGTCATCATCCGGCCACTGAGTTGCAGAGATATTTACGCTAAAGTCTGCGACCCGCTCCTGATTCGTGTATGCCATCAGAGGTGCACGAACAGATGGATACCGCTGAATTATATCCTCCTCCTGCATCGGAAGCCAGTCTTTCGGTACGGACACCGTAATTGCATCATTGACTTTCACCTTCATCAGCTTCGGCGTGTCAGCCGCGATAAAGAACAAAACAACGGGAAAAAGCCACATCAGCGGTTTACTTTTAATCTTTCGCATATAGTACTCAAATACAAAGTATTCTTAAATTCGCGCCAGCCTCCACACCCTTCGTAAACGCTATTTTCCGTGAACGGAGTATTGGTTGGCGGGCAAAATTAACTAAAACTCAGATGTTACGAACTCACACTTGCGGCGAATTGAGATTAACGGACGCAAACAAGCAGGTTACCCTGGCGGGCTGGGTGCAACGCCTGCGCGATAAAGGAAGCGTGATCTGGATTGATATGCGCGATCGTTATGGCATTACGCAATTGATATTTGAAGAAGGAAAGACAGATCCTGAACTTCTTAAGGCCGGTCGTAATCTCGGGCGGGAGTTTGTCATCCAGATTGAAGGAACAGTAGTGGAGCGCCTTTCCAAGAATGATAAGATAGCAACCGGCGATATCGAAGTAAAAGTAGCGAAGCTGAATGTACTTAATGCTGCCAAGCTTCCTCCCTTTACCATTGAGGATGATACTGATGGTGGAGACGAGTTAAGAATGAAATACAGATATCTTGACCTGCGCAGGAACCCTGTCCGTGAAAGCCTGCAGCTCCGTCATAAAATGGCCCAGCAAACAAGAGCGTACCTGGACAGCCAGAATTTTATCGAAGTGGAAACTCCTGTGTTGATAAAGTCAACACCCGAAGGCGCGCGGGATTTCGTCGTACCATCGCGTATTCATCACGGTGAATTCTACGCATTACCTCAGTCACCGCAGACGTTCAAGCAACTCCTGATGGTATCAGGGTTCGACCGCTATTATCAAATTGTGAAATGTTTCCGTGACGAGGATTTAAGAGCGGACCGTCAGCCTGAGTTTACGCAGATCGACTGTGAAATGTCGTTCATCACGCAAGAAGATATTTTGAATACGTTTGAAGGATTGGTCCGTCATCTTTTTAAAAATGTGAAGGGCATTGATATACCAGCGGTGCCGCGAATGAAATATGACGAGGCAATGAAACTATACGGATCCGACAAGCCGGATACTCGTTTCGAGATGAAGTTTGTGGAGATCACCGACCTCACTAAAGGAAAGAACTTTCCCGTATTCGAGAGTGCTCCACTGGTCGTAGGTATAAATGCCCACGGATGCTCCGAATATTCGCGCAAGCAGATCGATGAATTAACGGACTTTGTCAAACGACCCCAGGTGGGAGCCAAAGGGCTTGTATATGTGCAGTACAGAACGGACGGTTCCGTGAAATCATCTGTTGATAAATTTTATTCACCAGATGAGCTCAAGTTATGGGTTGAACGATTTAATGCGAAGCCAGGTGATTTGATATTGCTGCTCGCCGGTGAAACAGATACAACCCGCAAGCAGCTCAGCGAACTTCGTTTGCTTATGGGCGACCGTCTGGGACTTCGCGACAAGCAAAAGTTCTCGGCTCTTTGGGTTCTTGACTTCCCATTGCTTGAGTGGAGTGAAGAAACGAAGCGTTACCACGCCATGCATCACCCGTTCACTTCTCCAAAAAGCGAGGATATAAAGTTACTCGACAGCGAGCCAGCTAACGTCCGCGCCAATGCGTACGACATGGTGATCAACGGTACGGAAGTAGGTGGCGGATCAATTCGTATTCACGACCGGCCTACACAACAAATGATGTTCAATCACCTCGGATTTTCAGAAGAAGAAGCCAAAAAGCAATTTGGTTTCCTTATGGAAGCATTCGAGTTTGGTGCACCTCCCCACGGTGGCATCGCGTTCGGATTTGACAGGCTGTGCTCGATATTTGGCGGGGCTGACTCCATCCGCGACTTCATTGCATTCCCAAAGAACAATGCCGGACGTGATGTTATGATAGATACGCCGTCGACGATATCAGACGAACAATTGAAAGAACTTGCGCTCATCGTAAAGAAGTAGTTATGGGTTATGAGTTATGAGTTATGGGTTGATTGTGTGAGTGTGGGCTTGGGGCATGACCTATCTGATGTCTTCGCGCCACCTAATCCGCCAGAGGCGGACTAACCAAACACAGTATTATCACACCCACACCCATGCCCTAACTCATAACCCCTAACTCATAACTTATAACCCTTAAGTGTGAGTTAATAACAAACATGAAAACAATTCTTTTTTTACTAATCTTTCTTGTTCCACTAAAAAACATCGCACAGACCGTGAATCTTAATGTTCCAGAATTAGCAGTACCTGCGACGTTGGATCAGTGGAAAAAACAACGGAAGGATATCCGTCAGACCCTTGTGCGAGTAATGGGTGATTTGCCGGCCCGACCGAAGGTAACTCCCGTAAAAACACTTTCAAGGGAAGATAAAGGTGCTTACACGCTTGAGAAGTTTGAATTCGATAACGGCGCCGGCGCTATCGTACCGGGCTATCTTCTAATTCCGAATAACGGAAAGCCTAAGCACC
>DASVBA010000865.1:0-3934 GCA_036376095.1 Chryseolinea sp. | reverse complement strand
AAAAATACAAATCTTTTGCAGGGCGAGAAAATAAAAAAGCCTTCACGTGAGCGAAGGCTTTCTTAATAATAAGTTCTATTGCTTAGAAGCGGAAGGTTGAAGTCTCGCCACCGTTAGTGATTTCGAAGGTCGCGCCTGCGAAATTCTTGATAGAAAAAAGCTGAGCGTAGTCACCAGATACCTCTTTGGAGCTTTCGTGAACCAGGTTGTTGTTAAGATCGTAGATCTTCACGCCAACTGTGCTATTGCCCTTTACTACAGACAATACGAATTTTCCTTCTGCAGCAACCTTAGCCACGTGCACATTCTTAGTGAATGCTGAAGGCTGATAGTTGATCTTTTCAGACTTTGTTCCGTTTGCGTCAACCAATTGAACAGTGTACTGACCAGACTGAAGTCCAGAGAAGTTCAACGGGAGGATAAATCCTTCGTTGCTCATTCTTGTCTCAGTGAAGACGATCTTCGAAGCTGCGTCATAAACGCTCAATTTTACTTTGCCAGCTGTTTCTGATTTGTAAATAACCTTAACTACCTCAGAGCCTTTTACTGCTACAACGGCCATCCCGGTGCTGTTCGGTTCTTCTTTTCCAACTGCTGCTACTGCTGCACCGATAACGAAAAGTGCTGCGAAGTAAAGTGATTTTGTTTTCATACTAGTGTTTATAATTGTTTGTTTGTTTGATGATACAAATATACGGGGGGTGCAGAGCATAGGCCGAAAGTTGTAAGGAAACCGTGTTTAATTTGTTAAATAACGTTTGCGGAAAAATGTTGAATGAAATCCTTAAAAAATATGGCCGAAAGTCGCCTGCAAACGCTCTTCTCCCGAACATTTTTTATTACAACGTTTGCGCCGGGGGTGCAAAAACGGTCTTACCCAAAACCATTAAGCCGCGTTCCCGTTATAACCCTGGCTTTATAGGAATTCAATGATAAAAATGGGATTTAAAGTCCCCATCAAACCTTAAGATTCCTCATTCTGGCCTTAAAACAACGATTCCTAAAATTGGTATCATTTTTTCTTACCTACTAATAGAGAAAAGTCTAGCATGATGATGAAAAGCTTCACAAAAAAGCTGGTTACCTACGTAGCTTTTATTATAGGTTGTGTTGTCTTCATTTCCTGTAGCAGGAACCTCACGAAACTTCAAGGCCTCAATGAAACGGGTGCCGTAAAAATTGACTCATCGGCTCTGGAAAAATCGCCCGTGGCTGTCAGCAAATCCTTTACCATTGACAGCCTGTCATACGGATTTAGAAACCGCTCTATCGCGGTTGCGGGGAACGCGTATTTTTCAAAACGTGTGACCGCCAAGATCAATCGCTTTTATAAGGATAAGGCGTATCAAACGCAGTGGCTGTTCGATCACGCGCCAAGTTCTCTATATTATTCTGTGATCAGTGCGCTTAAGAACGCCAGCAAATTCGGATTGGTCCCGGAGGATTATAACGTGACGTCCATCGAGCAACGACTTAATACTATATATAAGGACAAAACGGCGTCGATGGACCTGATAGCAGACCTGGACATCCAAATAACAGAGATGTACTTCTTGTTTACTACTCACCTGCTGGAAGGAAAAGTTCGCAGTGTCGGGAACGGCCGAAACGTTTGGAAACGTCAGAGCAAAGAGTTAACCATGCTAGACGTTGAGTTGCTTCTGACTACAACAAACGCAACGCAATTCGACGAGGCGCTTCAGAAAATGCAACCCTCCGATGTGCAGTACGCGCGATTACAAAAGGCCCTCGTTCAATACCAGTCATTAGTAATCTCGCCACAGGCCCAGTTGCCCGCTGTTAGCGTTCCTCGCAAAATAGCACCCGCAGAAAGTAACCCGGCCATACCATTGATCCGCCAGAAGCTGAGTCTGCTGGATCTTAAGGTTTATGCAATGCCGTTTGACTCTGCTACCGGTACTATGGACTCGTTGTATTACGATCCGGACCTTGTATATGCAATCAAACTCTTCCAGCTGCGTCATGGTTTAGAACCTGATGGTATCATCGGCGACAAAACACTAAAGTTCCTTAATCAGCCGATCAAAGAATTGGCTGACGTGATTGCCGTCAATATGGATCGTTTGCGTTGGCATTCCGGCGACTATGAAGACAATTATATTGTGGTCAACGTGCCCGAATACAAAATGCGCGTTTACGAAAATAATACACCCAAACTTGAAATGAAGGTGATCGTCGGTTCTGCTCAGACTGCAACGCCGATCTTCACGGACGTGCTGGAACATATCGTGTTTAGCCCAACATGGACGGTACCCGTAAGCATTATCAAAGGTGAGATTATTCCTAATCTGAAAGCTAATCCGCAGTACTACTCAAATAAGAATTTTGCGTTCTTCAAGAATGAAGTAGAAATAGACCCGGCCTCCGAACCATGGGATAGTGTGGCTATAAATCCTTACGAGTATAGAGTAGTGCAGAATCCTGGTCCTGACAACTCGCTCGGCCTTGTGAAGTTTATGATGCCAAACAACCTGAGCGTGTATCTGCACGACACCCCTAATCACCGGCTTTTCTCAAAGGACTATAGGGCTTTGAGCCATGGCTGCGTAAGGTTGGATGAGCCTGCCCGATTTGCAGAATATTTGTTGCGTGATCAGAAGGGCTGGACGGCCGAAAGGATCAGCAAGGCAATGAATAACCCAACTCCGAGCACCATCCATCTAAAGAAACATTACGATGTTCATATCGAATACAGGACGGCCTGGGTCGACGACGGGGGTGCTTTACACGTAAGGGAAGATATTTACGGCCACGACAGAGTTCAACTTGCCCAACTGTTACCCGCTATCAAAATTCCTTCAACTCTTGTGGGAATGGAGTAACGTTGTCCGCCATAGCTGCCTCAGCGACGGCGGATTAAATCAATTGCCCGCCTGAGAGGATGCAAATGCCGGAGCAAAAAGATTCTCAGGATTCAAATACGGTGAAGAGCTGAGGTACGCGCTGTCATTGTAATATGCGAATATCACCGTGTGATGCTTTATCGTGTCAATTACTTTTTTACCAATTTCGTTTGGAAGGGCCGGGCATCCCTGACTTCTTCCTAAGCGCCCATATTTTCGTATCCAATGCTCGCTCACGTAGTCTGCATTATGCATAACTACCGCACGCTCCCTGAGCTTGTCGTTATAGCCCTTCTCTACACCGTCCAGCTTAAGGCTATACCCTTTACTGCCTACATACGTTTCCGCGGTCACATAAAACCCGAGACTGCTTTGGTTGGAATGGACAGTATTGGAAAAGGATTTTGCCATAACCTCACCTGTATTCTTTCCGTGGCTCACATAGGTATGGAATTTCACAGCAAGATTTTTCAGGTCAATTGTATAGAATCTTTTCGAGTTGCTTGATTTTGTGAAATCGATAATGGTAAGAAGTCCCTTGTTGTTCACCTTACCCTCACGTAATAATGAAAGATAGCCCGTCATTCCATATTTAAATGCCTCAAAGGACAACTCATATTTTTGGAGGTCTATCGCATCATACAGGCGACTCAATGAATCCACGAAGGTCGTTGGGCTCAAATCCTTTAATGCGGGAATTGTTTTTGCGTGATGGACAACGGTAACATTGTTTGTTAGCGCGTTATCAGTGACAGCCAGCGGCAGATGGCTTGAAAAAAGCAATAAAAGCAGAGAAGATAATTGCTCCATGAGTAAAATTGGACTTCGAATTACCGGCTTTGGTCTGAAAAAAAATATTCAGACCGAATCAAAAAAGTACTTCAAGCGATCAACGACCGTGAAGGCAGATAAATTGCCGAAACTGGCTGTTGAAATCAAAAATCCGTGTTTGCCTGTTTAAGGTCGAGCTCCTGGATCCAGATATTCCTGTAGAGAACATCATGACCTTCGGCTTGAAGCTTCAGGCCGCCGGGCGTATCGGTGATACCTTTTCCTTTATCGTTTCCACC
>DASVBA010000852.1:0-3445 GCA_036376095.1 Chryseolinea sp. | reverse complement strand
AACCCGGGCTTTGGAAAGCGGAAGGTGTGGAACCTCCGGTGGCAATTGCGACGAGATTGGATACTGCGCCGTAAAGAGGAGATACATGTAAATATCAAATCCCACAAATAAGAAAAACAGAATAAAATGTGGCCACGCTTTTCGAAGGGTGATCTTTTCCTTAAAACTGACGACATATAGATACAAGGACGGACCCAGAAGAAGCAGTATTGGATCAATCAGAGCTAGTAACTGCCAGGAAAAGAAATGTTGCACCACGGGCGTTAACATCGGGATGCAATAACAAAGAATATAGAATGCCAGAAACTTGTTGACCGAACGCTCACTCTTAGGATGAAAGAATAAAAGCGAGGCAAGGAAGATTCCCTGTAGAATTCCGACTCCAACAATAAATAGAAGCAAGGTCTGTGAGACGGCCATCTTCCGGAGTATTATGCCAAATTAAAGTTAAAAAATTTGACATCCCGATTCAATGCGTGTGCCCTGACCCTTTTTTTTGCATTGATCAGTTTCCACGTGGGAATGCCACTTCAATCATAGTGGCCTTAACGGCAAGTGGCTTATTTGGGTTTAATGGGTGGACCGTCGGGAAGCAGCGAGCGGTGACGATAGGATTGTCTTCTTTGATCAAAATCATCACGGATGGTCTTTTGTAGCTCAGGGCGTGCAACGTAATCGACGATGGTCAGGGCAAGCGCTTTAGCAGCCTGAATCATTCCCTTGTGTCCGATGGAATGACCGGTGAAGATCGTTCCAGGCCACTGGTGCATTGCCACAGCCGGCAATGAGTTCACCACAAAATAAACCTCGGGAGCTATCCAGCTGGCATCGCCAATATCGCTTGCATAACCGTATAATTGTTCGCGGCCCGATTGATCTGAAAATGGGATAAGCTTATCCTGAATTCCCTCCGTCGCTAATCCAAGATGTTGTTGCAATTGTTTCACAAATTGCATTTCATCATCTGTGTAGTGTATCGACCCTAGCCATTGGAGATTTTGATAGACGACTTCCATTGCTTTGACATTAGGAAGAAATTGATGCAGCGCACGGATCAGTTTTATGTCGGCGTGCACTTTGCCCTGAGCTTTAACTTTGTTTACCACTGCACTGATCTTATCGAACAACATATTGGCGTCTCCTTGTCGTGCGCATTGTATCCTTACACTCAATCGTATCGTATCCGGAGTTTCGCTTAATGAAAGCGGCGTTTGACTTAAGGAGTAATGGAGTTTTATGCCTTTGTTCGTTAACGTTCTCAACGCATGGAGTTCGTCCATGATCGGTTCAAGATTTTCCGTTGTTGTCGGTGTTGAATTTTTGTCCAACATAACGTTAACCCTGGGACCGGATAACGTAATCTCCAGGTCAATCAGCGCGTCCCAAGGTGCGGTTGATGCGGCAGTCACGGGTGCAGGATGCCAGTACAAGCTCAAATCCAGGTCATCAAAGTAGCCATCGCGTGCTAAGTAAGTCTTGGATCCTAGTGCTCCTTCTGCTGTTGTTCCATAATAGCGGATTGTGCACTTCAGTTTTTTGCGTTCGATAAGATCCTTAACGGCCAAAGCTGTACCTAAGCTGCCGATACCGAGCAGATTATGACCTCCGCCGTGACCCATAGGTTGACCTGCAATCTCCTCTCGCCTGGGAACCACTACATTTGATGCGCCTGGATCAGCATCATACTCGCCGTATAATCCTATGACAGGTTTGCCTTCTCCATAACTTGCTACGAACACGGTTTGGAATCCACTAACATTTTCACGGATCGTAAATCCCTCCTTCCGCAGAAATTCTATCAACAATCCTGACGATCTCACTTCTTCGAATGACGGTTCGGCCAGCTTCCAGATCGAATCGCTAAGGGCAATGAGCTCCTGTTTTCGCTTCTCAATGTATTGAAGGGCCTGAAGCCGTGACTTTCTTGTTGCGTTTACCGATTGGGCATGTACGAACGGACCAACAATGAATGCAAGGCAAATTGAACACAAAACGAGAAAAGTTTTCATCCCTGACAATAATGGATACAAGGAACGAAAATATGGTCGCACATTCCCATCCCCTATTTCGTTCGACACTTCATGTTCTATATTCGACGATTGAAGCACATCTTTAAATCCCGTCGTGTTTAAGATTTCTTGGCTCACCATTAAGTATCCTTAAACCTTCCGTGATGCTTCACGCTGATCCTGTAAAATACGTGTTTGACTTTTCATAGAATTCATTTAATTAGCTTAAAACATCATCATAATGAAATCTTATCTCATGAAAAAGATATCTATCGGACCGTTAGCGCTCTTGCTTATTGTTTGCATTGGATTGCAGTTCGCAAACGCTCAGGAGGTCGGACTTCAGATGGGAAGTATGCGCCATATGTACAAGGAAGGAATTCCCGCAGTGCTTGCCCGGATTAAAGAATTAGGAGTGACCGAGCTTGAAGGCGGCACTCCTCGTGGAATGAAACGTGAAGACTTCAAAAAATTACTTTCAGAATACGGCTTGAAGATTGTCGCGGTGGGTGGAAATTTTGAACGCCTTCAGAACAAAGACTCTATTCAGAGGATAATCGCTAATGCCAAAGAACTAGGCGCTCAGTATGTGGTTTGTTACTGGATACCACATGATGGTGACAACTTTACTTACGCGGATATGCAAAAGGGAGTTGAAGTATTTAATGCGGCCGGTAAAACGTTAAAAGAAAACGGCCTGGCGTTGACGTATCATCCACACGGATATGAATTCAGAGAGTATAAGGAAGGCAAGGGTACATTGTTTGAGTACATGATGGACAACACAAATCCGGAGTACATCAATTTTCAAATGGACGTATTCTGGATCAAAAACCCGGGACAGGATCCGGTTGCCCTGTTGAAGAAGTATCCTACAAGGTGGAAGATGTTACATCTCAAGGATCGCCGGATTGGCACACCGAATAATCTCAACGGTCGTCAGGATGTAGAGACCAATGTAGTCCTTGGAACCGGAGATGTTGGAATAGCTGAAATAATGAAGACGGCGAAACAGCTAGGGATCAAACATGCTTTTATCGAGGACGAATCTTCCAGGGCCTTGGAACAAGTACCGCAGAGCCTGGCCTATTTGCGCTCGCTGAAATGAAAAGTGGAGTTATGAGTTATTAGTTATGGGTTATGAGTTGGTGTGTGAGTGCGGGTGTGGTGTGTCCTTCGATCGTCTGACGTCACACCCACACCCACACCCATGCCCCAACCCATAACCCATAACTCATAACTCCTAACCCATAACTAATTCTTATATGCTTTGTCCAAAAACAAATACCTTCCATCATCCTTTGCATCAACTGCCTTCGACTGAACATCAATGATCATTACCGGTGGTGTCGGATCGTTAGGCTCAGCCGCAGGCCATTCAGGAAGTTTGTCACCATTAGGATTGCCGTTGATGACGAAATTGGCGAAGTAACTTA
>DASVBA010000704.1:0-2865 GCA_036376095.1 Chryseolinea sp. | reverse complement strand
ATTTAAAGTGGATAAATTTGCTACTCACTCCCGGATCCTCTCTAGGAGGAACGCGTCCAAAGGCTAGCGTGTTGGATGACCAAGGTGAATTATGGATTGCAAAATTTCCTAGCCTTCAAGACGACAGGGACATCGGAGGCTGGGAAAAGGTAGCTTACGAGCTTGCTAGAAATGCCGGGATCAACGTACCGGAATCCGTTACCGGAAGATTTTATAGTAAGAGGCACACTTTCTTAACAAAACGATTTGATCGAACCCCAAGAGGGGAACGCATTCACTTTGCCTCGGCTATTACATTACTGGGGCATACTGACGGAACCAATTATTCCTCAGGCGCAAGCTATTTGGATTTAGCTGAATTCATAATGCAAAATGGAGCCAGCCCGGATGCAGACCTTGAAGAATTATGGAGAAGGATAGTGTTCTACATCTCAATCAGCAATACTGATGACCATCTACGAAATCATGGATTTCTATTGACCGAAAGAGGATGGATACTTTCACCCGCCTATGATATTAATCCTGTGCCTACAAGCACGGGACTTAGTCTAAACATCTCAACTACCGACAATGCTTTGTCAATAGACCTTGCACTGGAAGTTGCTGAATACTTTAGAGTTTCTGATGAAAAGGCAACGGAAATCATTATTACTGTTCTGTCTGAAGTTTCCAAGTGGGAAACGGTAGCCGAAAGAGTTGGGATATCGAAGTCTGAACGAAATGTAATGAGTAAGGCGTTTAAGATTTCATGAATCAGCTTCGATACGCACAAATGTGGAGCATTTGAATTTTCATCAAATAACACGATCTTACTATAATACGCTTAGGCCGAATGGAAACACCAGAACCGAAAGCCTCCAAAGTAAAGCTGCCATAAATCGAAAAACGACCAAGGCAATTTTTTAAGGATGTGCCTAGTCTCTTGTCAGGTTAATTTGTTTTGTCATTGTGTTTCTTTTTTGCTGGCAAGCTTAACCAGCTTCATTGTTCGAAAAGTATTTTTTCACAGCATCCCCGAGATCAGCGTTTAAAGATTAAAACCTAAGCGAATATTTGGGCCAAATGTGTTCATGTCATACCGAAACCGATCTTCACTGCTTCCTTTGTCATAGTCAATTCCAATAATCCGGTATCCGACGGAGGTCTGAAATAGTTTAGAGAAACGATAACCCACATACCCCTGGGCTTGCCATGTAAAATCAGAACCTATTCCAAAGCCGCCAAAGTCCCCGCGGAATGTGAAGAGCCATTTATTATTAACATCGGCGGTAGCGCGGGCTATAAGAATAGGGTCAATCCATGTACGTGAAAGCGAAGCACTGAGCGATTCGGTACCTCCACCAACTGTATTGCGCACAATTTCTAATTCAGAGTTGATATTATTGAGTCGGAGCCCTAATCCTGTTTCCAAGAATGGAGCCAAACGATACAACCCTGCCAATTCATATCCTAGTTGTTTAGCAGAAGCGGCCCCTGAATTAATCAAAGCAGTAGGTGCGACATCTTGCTCAAGGTCCATATACAGTAAGTCGGAGGTGATCGCCCATTTATCATTTTGCGCTTCCATGTATAGCATTGCCCCAAATTGCAGTTTGCTGAAGATATCTCCTGCACTGGCATCGACCTCCACTGCGGGTAGGTTTCTGATACCCGTTTCTCCGTTCATATTTGGGAACATAACATAGGGTTCAATGAAAAATTTCCACGAGTTGTCCGTGTTGGACACTTGAGCCATACACGCACTATAATACAGTGCACATACTAAAGTAAAGAAGATGCGGAAAGAATGATTCATGGTCTTCTGAGTTTCTAATGAATAAATGTAAAAGAGGGTATTAGCTACTCTTATGACATTTATCATAAATAGCCATGCTATTTCTCACTGATTTTATCTCATTTCACCAGACACAACCGTCTATTGTTTTCTCTTTCTCCACAATTTTTTAATGTTGCGAAGTTAGCCCGACAAAAATGAAGATTATCAAGTCTACTATACCAGCCTTTATGACGCAGTAAACCTTAGTTGCATTTTTTTACGAACAATGGCGCGGATCACGAAAAGCCCTCATGATCCGGAAGTCAGCAATTGACGTTAGATTGATCAAGAACAACGAAAAGAGAATTGCAGTTTGACGAATGCAGTCAGTCCTCGGTCGCGTCATACCTCATCCAATCCACTTCGAGCTCATATGGTTTTAGAGGCTTCTCTACGGAATTGGGATTGGTGACGACCGCCCACTCATTGGTATGCCAGAAGTTGACGCGGTAGCGCGACTCATTCTGCGGTATGCCGCGCTGTGATCCGCGGTAGTCCCACAATACGACGGTATCGGAGGTTACCGGGTGCAACATCCACCAACGCAGACGATCTGGATGCCAGTCGAACCCGTACGTATAGAATTGGGATGATGCATCGTAGTTTTTTATAGCCTCGATTTTCTCAGGCTGGTTTTGCAGTCCCGTGAGCGGGTAACGTTCACCCTGGTGGCCCTCGCGGAAGGTGGTTCCATAGTTGATTCCTTCGGCCAGATTTATGGTACGCCCTATTCGTTTCAACGCACCGCTTGGACCGGTCCATGTTCCCACATAAATAACGGACGGATCGGCAATAAGCCATTCAAAGTCGATTTCGCTGAGCCCCACGACGTCATCCATATGGTAAGTGAAATAGCCAACCACGGCACCGACATTGGGTTGTTCGCTTCGCGCATCAGGTACCCGTAGCCGGGCCGAGTAGATGCCATAATGTGTAAACGCGTTCGAGATAATCTCCGGTCCCCGTCCCGCACCGGGAGGATCGCCCGGATCTATTTTGAAAGACAGAACATTGGTGCCTGGCTCTGTAGGTGAATTCACTCCGAACCT
>DASVBA010000838.1:0-3219 GCA_036376095.1 Chryseolinea sp. | reverse complement strand
CATCGCCATTGACAGCGTAGCGTAGAAGTATCCATCTTTATAAACCAATCCGAATGCAAACTCATGAAAGTCGGCAGTAACCCCCCAGCTATTGCAAACTGATTCATATACATCTGTTACGTCATCGCCGTCATTGTCGACAAGGTGCGTAAGCTCCTGCTTTTGCAGTACATAGATTTCACCGTCCACTACTTCGATGCCTAATGGCTCGGCCAATCCGGAGGCTATACGTTTGACAACTATCTTACTGCTGTCGCCAGTTTCAACGTTGCTTAATGCATAGACTGATCCGCTGGTATCCCAAGTGGTTACCAGCAAGCGACCGTCGGGAAGGAATGCAAGCCCTCCTACCCGGGGTTTGAAATTTTTGTTGTGAAGTGTACTTACCACGTAACTGGGATGAAGACTCTCAAGGGGAGCTCCGAAACCCGGCTTGAGATTTTGCTTTTCTTCAACCTTTGTTTGTTGTAACTGACCGTCGCTTGAATCTGTTGACGGCCTTAGCGCAAGAATGTAATCCACCATCGTCTTTATTTCATTTTCAGCGAGATTTGGATGAGGATTCATTGCGATGTTACCCCAAGCGCCTGTGCCGCCGTCCCTAACCTTCCGGATCAAATATTGAACAGCTGTTTTCTCTGAGGGATAGCGCGCTGCGATTTCGATAAAAGAAGGTCCAACGGTTTTTTTGTCCAGCTCATGGCAAGTGAGGCAATCGCTTTTTTCAATGAAATACCTTCCACGATGATCATATTCAGCTTCCAACTTTGGTGGTCGTGAAGACGGAAGTGGTTGATAATAGTGTCGGACAACAGTTTCGTTGTCGTTCAATGTAAATGTACTATCGCTGGATTTTAGACTGATGACCATGCCATCGGGAACATTCGAAATCTTAAATACTCTCTCCAGTCCCGGCTTCCCATTTTCGCTTCGTACAAACTCAGGTCGTTCGTTTACAAGAATCGTGTCGCCTGAAAACACAAGTTCGTACAGCAGTGTTATCTGATTCCGTTCAAATGAATATCCTTTACTGATTGCCTTTGGAAAAATTTCTTTGCCCGCGACGCGAACAACCCATTGGAACCGGCCGAGGCTATCGGTAAAATACGATTTTCCCCACGAGGTAGGCTGTACATTTTTTTTGTCCGTGTAGGGGGCACCTTCAAGTGTAACGCCTCCTTTCCATGCCTTGTAAACAGTGCAACGTGCAAGATCATACGACAGGAAAAGATTAGAGTCCAACGCAAGTGTAAGCATCCTCGGTTTCTTATCCAGGACTGAACGGAAAGCCCACGGATCCATTGGGCGGTAGCCGTGGAATGTTTTTGAATCACATCCAAATAAAAAAAAGACCAGGAGGCTGATAAATATAAAAACCCGAAACGTTTGGAAGAACGGCACGGTAATCAATCCTGATTTTTTTTCAACTCCGTTAATCATCGAATAAACTTTTTACGATCGAGGTCATTGAAGGTGTTTGTGAAAAGACGTTTACAGGTATGTCATTCTGCATTAAATGGCCGCCTTTTTTAGCTATAAAGTAAATTAAAACCCCGGTATTTACCAGATCAATTATGAGCTAAGGGAAGTTATGAGTTTATACGTCGACCGCAAAAAACCGTGCGGTCAACTGGTCTGTCGAAAGTCTATGAAACTGCTACTGTTTCGGATTCCCTCCATGCAGTTATTTGCTTCTGTCAAAATAAATCTGTTTGCAAATGATTGAGTTGACGGCGGAACACTACGGCAGACTGAGCAAACACCTTGATGATGTAACCTTCAATCATCTCTTCGCACGTGCTGTAATTGAGGGCAGTGTCAGCGGACGGGCTTATGTAGACGAAGTAGATCATCCGCGCACTTATTATATCGTGCATCGCTATGGAATGTCTCTGCTTGGCGGAGATTTTGCCAATACGAAGTTCAATTCCACCTTCAAAGAATATGCCCTCAACACCGCCGGCACAAGAACGCAACATGAATGGATGCAGGTTTTTCCTTATGGCTGGAATGCCGTGCTGAAAGAGTTGCTTGGAGATAAGCTGATCCCTGCTAAAGACAATCTAAAAGGCGTGACACAAACAGTTGTTGAACTTAATACGAGAGTTAATTTCTCTTTTAACCGGAACATGTACTTGAAGAACCGTGTAGGAACTAATGATGACCATAGGATCAGAATCATCCAAACGACAAAAGAGATCTATGACAAAATGAAAGGCAGTGTTGTTCCGAGCGCATTCTGGAACTCATCAAAGGATTTTATATCCAGGGGTGTGAGTTTTAGCTTGTATTACGACGAACGACTGGCAGCCACTGCCTTTTCATCCTTCGTTGCCCCTGGCAAATTGGAACTTGGAATAGAGACATCGCCTGAATTCAGAGGTCGCGGGCTGGCTGAGAAAGTCTGTTCTACTTTGATCGACTATTGCCTCGAAAGAAATCTGGAACCTATTTGGGCGTGCCGCCTGGAAAACAGGGGCTCCTTCATGCTGGCAAATAGACTGGGCTTTGTTCCGGCGTCAGAACACCCCTATTACAGACTCAGCAATTGAATCCGGATGCATTTCATCCTGCAATACTTATTTAATTGATTCGATAACCTTGCGAAGACGTTTGTACACATCTCGCGACTCTTCCCGGAAGACTTCCAGTGCATTCTTTTCAGTACTCAGTTTGTCATTTAGTTTCGACGCAGTCTGCTCGATTTTTCTTTTCACCTGTTGCATACCACTTTTGAAGGAGTCCCTTACTTCAAACTTCTTCAATTCAAACCGCAACCGGAGTACCTCCATTTTGAGCTTGAACGTTTCGATCTCGTGTTCCAAATGTTCCCGATCGAAAACTTCGTCTTTTATCTCCTTAAGTTCGGAACGCAGCTTATTGATTACAACTTCAATTTTCTTTTTCTGCTCTTCGAACATCTCCTTTGAATCAGCTTTGCCCAGGCTCAGCTGAACGTCGAGCTCTTCCAGCGATCCCTTAAGGTTGCTGGTGAGGCCAGAAACCTTTGCCCCCAGGCTGGTCGTCTTGAACTCGCCCACCCGGCTCCTGAATTCTTTCTTCGCTTCTTCAAAGGTGTCACGTGCTTCGGCTTTACCCAGAGCACATTGCAACACCAACTCATCTATTTCCCGTTGTGCTTCCAGTAATTTATCGGCGATCTTCACCAGTAGTGTGGTGTCAGTGGTACTTTGACGTTCCTTGGTTTCCATATCTTTC
>DASVBA010000835.1:0-6507 GCA_036376095.1 Chryseolinea sp. | reverse complement strand
ATGAACCGAAGGTTGGTTCACCTAAGCTCGAAAAGCTTTTGTTGTCCGCTATTTCGGGTTGGGAAGCTAAGCACCAGGATGTAAAGCTTGAGGATGCAGACCTTTATGTGAAGGAGATCTGGGTGGATGGTGGCCGGATACTTAAGCGGTTGAGACCTGCTCCTCAGGGCAGAGCACACCGGGTGAGAAAACGCTCGAATCACGTGACGTTGATCGTAGACAGCCTGAAGGCACCTAAGACTGAAGTTACAACGACTGAAAAAGAAACAAAGGCATAATGGGACAGAAGATTAACCCTGTAGGTTTTAGATTAGGCATCGTGCGTGGTTGGGATTCCAACTGGTACGGTGGAAAAACCTTCTCTGATAAGCTGGTTGAAGATCAGAAGATCAGAAAATATGTTGAGGCACGTATTCCTAAAGGAGGCATCGCGAAGGTGGTTATCGAACGAACACTTAAGCGTATTACCCTCACCATTCACACTGCCCGTCCCGGTGTTGTGATTGGCAAAGGCGGAAACGAAGTCGATAAGATAAAAGAAGAATTAAAGAAACTTACAAACAAGGATGTTCAGATCAACATCTTTGAAATAAAGCGCCCCGAGTTAGACGCTAAGCTGGTAGGCGAATCTATCGCTCAGCAGATCGAGGCTCGTATCTCTTACAAGCGTGCAATGAAGCAAGCTATTGCTTCGGCGATGCGGGTTGGCGCTGAAGGTATCAAGATCAAGTGTTCCGGACGTTTGGCCGGTGCCGATATGGCGAGAACGGAGCAATATAAAGAGGGACGGATCCCTCTGCACACCCTTCGCGCCGATATTGATTATGCGATATCCGAGTCACAAACCGTTTACGGCAAGATCGGTATCAAGGTGTGGATATTCAAAGGTGAGATCTACGGCAAACGCGATTTGTCGCCTAACATTGGCGTGGTAAGCAATGCACAGCAAGGCTCGCCTCAGCACAAGGGCGGTAACGAACGCGGAGGAGATCGTGGTGGACGTAGAAGAGAAGGTGGCAGACCAGGTGGTGATCGTCGCGGCAATGAAGGTGGCGGAAGACGCGGAGGAGATCGCGGCGGAAAAAGAAACTAGAATAATTTCGAAGCTTTAAAGATAGGTAGACAATGTTACAGCCTAAACGAACGAAATTCAGAAAAATGCAAAAAGGCCGCGTAAAAGGCATGGCTACTAGAGGTCATACTATCGCGTTTGGTCAGTTTGGTTTAAAGGCGCTTGAGGGTGGATGGATTACAGCCCGCCAGTTGGAAGCAGCACGTATCGCAGTGACTCGCGCAATGAAGCGTGAAGGTCAGGTGTGGATCCGAATTTTTCCTGACAAGCCAATCACAAGAAAACCTGCTGAGGTTCGTATGGGTAAAGGTAAAGGTGCTCCTGAATACTGGGTTGCAGTTATTAAACCTGGAACGATCCTGTTCGAGGCGGGTGGAGTTAACATCGCCACGGCTAAAGAGGCAATGAAACTTGCTGAAGGCAAGCTGCCGATGAGGACTAAGTTCACGATCAAAAGAGACTACGTAGAACAATAGACAAAATGAAAAACTCAGAAATAAAAGCATTGAGCACAACGGAGCTGAAAGAAAAGATTGGCAGCGAGCAGGAAGCACTTCGCAAGATGCAGTTCGCCCATCAGGTTACGGCTATCGAAAATCCGATGAAACTGAGACAAAGCCGTAAGCTTATAGCCCGGCTCCATACTGAATTGAGAGCAAAAGAACTTCAAAAGTAATTCCTATGGAAAGGAACGATAGAAAAGAACGTGTCGGAAAAGTAGTTAGCAACAAGATGCAAAAGACCATCACCGTTGCTGTTGACCGGAAGGTTAAGCACCCGATCTACGGAAAGTTTGTTAATAGAACCACTAAGTTCAAGGCTCATGATGAGGCAAATACTGCAGGTATCGGCGATACTGTACGCATTATGGAAACTCGTCCATTGAGCAAAGACAAGCGTTGGAGATTAGTTGAAATAGTTGAAAAAGCTAAGTAATCATGATAAGCACAGAATCCAGACTTACCGTAGCTGATAACAGCGGAGCAAAAGAAGTGCTTTGTATGCACGTTCTCGGTGGAACCAAAAGACGCTACGCATCTGTTGGAGACAAGATAGTAGTTACCGTTAAGTCGGCTATGCCTAGCAGCCAGGTTAAAAAGGGAACAGTTTCCAAGGCTGTGGTGGTAAGGACTACTAAAGAAGTAAGAAGAAAAGATGGATCATACATCCGTTTTGAAGATAATGCTGCAGTTCTGCTGAACGCTCAGGATGAGCCTCGCGGTACCCGTATTTTCGGGCCCGTTGCTCGGGAGCTAAGGGAAAAGCAGTTTATGAAAATTGTTTCACTGGCCCCTGAAGTAATCTAGCCATGGAAAAGAAGAACTCAAAAGCAAAGCTGCACATCAAAAAGGGAGATACTGTAAAAATTCTCGCTGGCGATGACAGAGGAAAGACTGGAAAAGTGCTTGAAGTGCTGATTGATCAGAACAGAGCGATCGTTGAGGGTATTAATATCGTGACTAAGCACACGAAACCTTCTGCAGGTAAGCCTGAAGGAGGTATTAAGAAAACTGAAGCCTCTCTTCA
Organism: Chryseolinea sp.; assembly: GCA_036376095.1. Taxonomy (GTDB): domain Bacteria; phylum Bacteroidota; class Bacteroidia; order Cytophagales; family Cyclobacteriaceae; genus Chryseolinea. Next base: position 3,908 of record DASVBA010000835.1, on the reverse strand, counting down.
CGTCAGTAATCTTATGTTGATCGACCCCGCTAGCGGTAAAGCAACAAGAATTGGTCGCAAGCTTAATACAAAAAATAAGCTTCAGAGATACGCAAAGAAAACCGGAGAATTTATCAAGTAATGGCAACTCCAAGATTAAAGGACAAATATCTGGCTGAAATTGTCCCTGCTTTAAAGCAGAAGTTTTCCTACAAGTCAATCATGCAGGTGCCCAAGATCGAAAAGATCTGCATCAACAAGGGTATGGGTGTTGCCGTATCCGACAAGAAATTGATCGATGTTGCTTTGGAAGAAATTACAAGCATCAGCGGCCAGAAAGCTGTATCGACGAAGTCTAAGAAAGCGATTTCTAACTTCAAGTTGAGAGAGAACATGCCTATCGGCGTAAGAGTTACTCTTCGCGGTGATAAGATGTATGAATTCCTGGATCGCCTGATGAACATCGCGCTTCCACGCGTTCGCGACTTCCGTGGCGTTTCCGCTAAGGGATTCGACGGTCGGGGCAACTATACCTTGGGTGTTAAAGAGCAGATCATTTTCCCTGAGATCTCGATCGACAAGGTCAACAAGATCAGTGGTATGGATATCACGTTTGTGACCACAGCGAAAACAGATGAAGAAAGCTATGAGCTTCTCAAAGCATTTGGGATGCCTTTTTCAAATAAAAATTAACAAACAGCATGGCTAAATTATCAGTAATAGCACGGCAGACCAAGAGAGAAAAGCTCGTGGCTACCCACGCCGCGAAGCGTAAGGCTTTGAAAGCAGCCGGAGATTATCTGGCGCTGGACAAGCTACCGCGCAACGCATCGCCTGTCAGACTGAAGAACAGGTGTAAGCTCACGGGTCGTCCGAAAGGATATATGGGTAAGTTTGGTGTTTGCCGTAACGTATTTCGTGAAATGGCATCAAATGGAAAGATTCCAGGGGTCACTAAGGCCAGCTGGTAGACTTTTAAGACATATTGGTTGCTGAGTATCAAGGTCGGAAAACCGCAAAAAACGCGAGAAAAGCCTTCCGAAACCCGATAACAGTTTGAATAATTAAAATTGTTCGATATCTTTGCAGCCCGGTTTTTCAAAGGAAAACGCGGGCTTGCTTTTTAATAGAAAAGGATAAAAGAGATGACAGATCCTATAGCAGATTATTTAACCCGGCTGCGGAACGCCATAAAGGCAAACCATCGAGTGGTGGAGATTCCCGCATCCAATCTCAAAAAAGAGATTACCAAGGTATTATTTGACAAAGGGTACATCCTGAATTACAAGTTTCAGGACGATACGAACTATCAAGGCGTGATTAAGATTGCCTTGAAGTACAATCCTGAGACGAAGGAGTCAGCCATAACTGCATTGGAAAGAATAAGTACACCTGGACTGCGTAAATATGCAGGCACCGATAAGATGCCTCGTGTGATGAACGGACTTGGTGTGGCAATTCTATCCACTTCAAAAGGCGTGATTACCGACAAGGAAGCGCGTAATCTGAATATTGGTGGTGAAGTATTGTGTTACGTCTATTAATTGAGAAGCCATGTCACGAATAGGTAAGCAACCAGTATCAATTCCCAAAGGAGTAACCTTTACTTTCTCAAAGGAAAACAACAAGGTCAGCGTAAAAGGACCGAAGGGAGAATTGCATCAGAATATTGACCCTGATTTTACTATAAAGCAGGAAGAAGGTAATGTTCTCGTAGAACGGCCTACGGATCAGAAGCGTCACAAGTCGATGCATGGTCTGTACCGCGCTCTTATCGCGAACATGATGGAAGGAGTGTCTAAAGGATATAAGCATCAGCTTGAATTGGTTGGTGTTGGTTACAAAGCCACCGCACAATCAAATGTGCTTGAGCTGAGTCTCGGATATTCACACAACGTTTTCCTGGCTGTACCCTCTGAGGTAAAGGTTCAGGCATTCCAGGAGAAGGGACAAAATCCTACGATCGTTCTGGAAGGAATAGACAAGCAGTTAATCGGACAGATAGCCGCTAAGTTGAAGTCGTTGCGTAAGATCGAACCATACAAAGGAAAAGGTATCAAGTTTACTGGTCAGTACGTACGCAGAAAAGCTGGTAAGGCTGCTGCTAAGTAACCGGGCAAAATGAATTGTACATCATAGAAAAATATAAGATCTATGGCAGGTAAGAACAATGAAAGAAGAGAACGGATCAAATTGAGTGTCCGTAACAAGATCAGTGGTACAAAAGATAGACCCCGGTTGTCTGTATTCAGGAGCAACAAAGGGTTGTTTGTACAAGTGATCGACGACGAAAATGGAAAAACGATTGCTTCGGCCTCGACAATAGAGTTGGGTGAAAAAGCAAAGCTCAATCAGGAGAATTCCAAGAATGTCGGAAAGAAGATTGCTGAGAAAGCATTGGCGTCAGGAGTAAACACAATTGTTTTCGATCGCAACGGATACCTGTACCATGGAAATATTAAAGCGCTGGCTGAGGGTGCCAGAGAAGGTGGTTTAAAATTCTAAGAAAAACTGGAATATGTCAGTAAGCAATATTAGCACAGTAAAAGCCAGCGAAATCGATCTTAAGGAGCGCGTAGTTGCCATCGAAAGAGTAGCAAAGGTGGTGAAAGGTGGTCGCAGGTTTAGTTTTGCAGCCATCGTTGTTGTGGGTGACGGTAACGGTGTGGTTGGATACGGCCTTGGAAAAGCGAATGAAGTAACCGATGCTATAACTAAGGGCATTGACGATGCGAAGAAACACCTAGTGAAGGTTCCGATTATCAAAGGAACTGTTCCTCATGAGTCTATCGGTAAGTTCGGTGGCGGATTTGTGTTATTAAAGCCTGCATCCCCCGGTACTGGAGTAATAGCTGGTGGTGCAATGCGTGCTGTGCTGGAAAGCGCTGGCGTTCACAATGTGTTGGCGAAGTCGAAGGGATCGTCAAACCCTCACAACGTGGTGAAGGCTACTTTCAAGGCCCTCACAAGTATGCGTGACGCGTTTACTGTAGCTAAGAACAGAGGAGTTTCATTGTCAAAAGTATTTAACGGCTAAGAGACATGGCGAAGGTTCAGATCACTCAGAAAAGAAGTACAATCAAAAGACCCGACGTGCAGGTCCGTACGATCAAAGCATTGGGTCTTGGAAAAATAAACAGGACGGTGGAACATGAGTTAACTCCTCAGATCGCCGGAATGATTTCGAAAGTGAATCACTTAATCACTGTAAAAGAACTTTAAGATGAAGTTGCATACACTAAAACCCGCTGAAGGTTCAGTAAAAACCAACAAAAGACTCGGGCGTGGCCAGGGATCGGGAGGTAGCACAGCTGGACGTGGTCATAAGGGTGCTCAGTCCAGGTCTGGTTACTCAGCAAAACCTGGTTTTGAAGGTGGTCAGATGCCCCTGCAGCGCCGTGTTCCGAAATTTGGATTTAAGAACAACAAGAAAGTATACTATAAAGCTGTAAACCTTGACACGCTTGAAACTCTGGTTGAGAAAACTAAATCAGATGCATTGAGCCTTCAGGTTCTGATTGATAACGGTATCATCGGTAAGAACGATAAGGTTAAGGTTTTGGGAAGAGGTGAATTGAAAGCAAAAGTTAATGTGGAAGCACATTCGTTTTCCGCCTCTGCAACACAAGCCATTGAAAAAACAGGTGGAACAGCGACAACCGTGAAGTAATGAAGCGTTTCTTTCAGACCATAAAGAATATCTTTTCAATTGAAGACCTGAGGATCAGGATCCTGAATACTATTGGATTCCTGATCATCTTCAGACTGGGGTCTTTTATTGTTCTTCCTGGTATTGATCCAAACCTGCTGGATCCTAACAGGAATTCAGGAGGTATCCTCGGCTATCTGAATAATTTTCTTGGTGGAGCATTCAACAACGCATCCATATTTGCGCTGGGTATCATGCCCTATATCTCTGCCTCCATCAT
>DASVBA010000827.1:0-4396 GCA_036376095.1 Chryseolinea sp. | reverse complement strand
ATGAAATTCGTGATCAGATGTGCAAGAAATTGACGGGAAATGAATCTAATCTTATCGGCTATTGGACCTTTGATGAACTTTCAGGGAATACGCTGAAGGATATTTCGCCCAACCATTTCGATGGGATACTTAATGGAAATCCAGCACGTGTTTTTTCCGGCGCACCCATTGGCGATATAAGTACGAATCTTTATTCGAATTCATGGTTGGGCAAAACACTTAAGCTCGACAACATTGAAGTTGCAAATGTTGTTAACAATCCGGGCGGTGTTCATATATATAAAGTTAATAGTGTACCCTCGCAGACAGGAGGACTCACGGATCTAACCGTGGCTAACCCATATTATGGAGTTTTTTTGGCGAGCCTCGATCGTGATGATTATTTTGACGTGAGCAACGTGTGTAATTTCTTTGTTCGGAGCGACAATAGTGCATCACAGTGGGTTGAGACCCAAACGTTAAAAAGCGTAAATGAAAGACAGGAAATTGTGGCCTTGGAGGGAGAGGAAATAATCTTCGATCTTGGTGTTTATCGTGTTCTTTGCGACCAAAGTTCGTATACCCTTGAATCGGGCATCACAGAACTGTCAGGTAAATCCTTTAAATGGAACACCGGAGACACAACCCCGGATATTTCGATCACAAAGTCAGGACTTTATTGGGTCGAAATTTCTAATGGCTGCGGTATTTTTAGCGATACTGTAAACGTACTGTTTGAAAAGAAACCATCGTTTAGTTTGGGTCCGGATGAGACGTTGTGTCTGACTCAACCGAAACTACTGGATCCCTATGACGAGGCTGCCGGCCTCCATTTCAAATGGCAGGATGGATCTACGGCGCAGTCATTTGAAGTTCATGAGCCTGGTACATATTGGGTAACGATCGAAAATATTTGTGGAGCTTCAACCGATTCCATTCGGATCGAAAAGAGAGTTGTGGAAGCAGTCGATATTGGTTTAGATAAAATAATTTGTGATCAATCATCGCAGTCATTGGAATCCGGCATTCAAGATTTAAGGGAAAAGAGTTTTTTATGGAGCACCGGTCAAAGCACATCGTCGATTGAAGTAAACAAATCCGGAATCTATCATCTTAGTGTGACTACGGTGTGCGGCATTGATCGCGACACCGTAAATATTCTTTTTTTAAAGAAACCAACACCATTCGACCTGGGGCAGGACGAAGAACTATGCGTGCTACCTTCAAAGATTCTCAAGCCTTATGATGCCAAAGGTGAGTTTGAATATAAATGGCAGGACGGTTCGACCCTTGAATCAATGACTATTAAGGATTTTGGCGTTTACTGGCTGACTGTTAACAACGCATGCGGTATAGCATCTGATACAGTGACGTTTTCACGACGGCCGCCGGACAACCAGGAGATACCCAACATTATTACACCAAATGGTGACCTTTTTAATCAGAACTTTGTGATCGAAAAAGAGATCCGGGCCACCAATCAGTTAAAACTTTACAATCGCTGGGGTGAAGAGGTATACTCCAGCGACGACTATAGGAATGACTGGGATGGAGATGGTGTTCCATCTGGTGTATATTTCTATCATGCCGTGGGCGATTGTATTGGGGAACGGAGGGGAGCGCTCACTATTTCACGATGATTCGAACCCGTGTTGGATTTTCTTTCACAAAAGTTTCCCACGATTTGCCCTTTCCCCTCGATGGTCCATTCTGAAAATGATGGCATACGGCGACAGCCAGCGCATCCGTGGCGTCAAGCAGTTTCGGGACCTCCTTTATCGTGAGCAAAGTCATGAGCATCTTTGCGACCTGTTCCTTGGAAGCATTGCCGTTGCCTGTAACTGATTGTTTTATTTTTCTTGGCGCATACTCTACGATCGGTATCTGTCGTGAAAGGGCAGCCGCCATCGACACGCCTTGCGCCCGTCCCAGTTTCAGCATGGATTGAACGTTCTTTCCAAAGAATGGTGCTTCTAACGCGACTTCATCAGGATGATATTCATCAATCAGGCTTATAACACGCTCAAATATTTTTTTCAGTCTGAGTTCGTGGCCGCTATACTTGCCAAGTTGAATGACACCAAATTGTAGTAGTTGTACTTTATTCTTTTGGATAGTAATGAGTCCGTAACCCATTACATTAGTTCCGGGGTCCAGACCCAGAATTATCTTCTCCTTTTCCGATTTTCCCACGGCCGAAGATAGGCAGCGTCTGTAAATTTTTGAAATTGCACTCAATGGTATTGCTGACGATCATAGTTTTTGCCTCTTATTTCATCCTTCTTGGCGTTTTGATCCTGGGATGGAGTCGCGGGATTAGGAACAATCCGATTCTCAAAGCTGACAAAAGCAGGCTGTTCATTTCGGTTGTTATCCCCGTACGCAACGAAGAAAGTAATATCGGTCGCCTGCTTGCTGACTTCGAGATTCAGGATCACTCCGATTTTGAAATTATTGTTGTAGATGACCATTCCGAGGATACAACTATTCACTTTGTTCGAGAAGCTACTGCCCGGAATCCACGATTAAGGGTCATCAATAACGCCGGAGATGGGAAGAAGGCAGCCCTAACCTCTGGTATTAAGGCCGCTAAAGGTCCCATAATCGTGACAACAGATGCTGATTGTCGCATTTCTCGCGAATGGCTTTCGGTGTTTGCTCAATTTTTCGAAGACAAAGCTGTCATGATGGCGTTTGGCGGCGTAAGAATGGAAGCAAAGTCCCTCTTCTCTAACATTCAGTCACTTGAGTTTGCCAGTCTCATCGGGACTGGTATGGCAATGGCATCGTGGAATTATCCGGTGATGTGTAATGGGGCGAACCTGGCATTCCGAAAATCAGTGTTTGAAGAAGTTGACGGTTATACGGACAACCTGCATATTCCCTCCGGCGATGACGAGTTTCTGATGCGAAAAATACTGGCTCTCTATCCAACGGGAATCAAGCCCGTGTTCCATAGGCAGTCGGTTGTCTCCACTGTGCCGAATAGTACTTTTAAAGAATTTTTTCAACAGCGGATACGCTGGGCTGGAAAATGGTCGTATAATAATTCGCTGTTGAGCAGGACGCTAGCTCTGTTTGTCGTTTGTTTTCAGCTTATAACACTCTTGCTCCCGCTGTTTGTTACAACCGGCTGGATGGATCCTGAAACGTGTGTCATTTTAGTTCTTTTAAAAGTAAGTTTTGAATTTCTCTTCTTGGAAAGGTTGACCAAATTCTTGTCACTTCGGTGGAATTGGCTCTCTTTTGCAATTATCCAGGTTCTTTATCCTGTCTACGTAATCGTTATTGGTGTACTTTCGAACTTTAATTCCTTTGAATGGAAGGGAAGAAAACTGAAGTCCCTCACCATCAGTAATAAAATGAACAAAGAAATTTTAGGATAGCCAAAAGGGTTGCGCCCAATTCCCTTTTCAGGTTAACTTTACCTTCAAGATGACAGAACAGACCCTCAAGGCCAAATTCGAAATTAAAGAGCTGCAACTCAATGCGTTGCTGGAGATCACTCAGGCAATAAACAACAACCTGCCGGAAGAGTCTCTTTATAAAATATACAACTTCACACTTCGGTCAAATTTGAACATCCAAAAGCTCGCTCTTTTTGTTCTTGACGACGAATGGAGCTGTAAGGTGAGCTTTGGAACAAAAAAACACTTCAACAAAGCAAACCTTCTCCCGGAGTTCAAGACGATCCAGGATATCACACATCTCAAGGAATTTGAAGCATGTGACTTTACCGTATTCGATATCATAATTCCTGTCGCGCACAAAAGCAATACGCTTGCATTGGTTTTTGTGGGTGGAATGGAAAAAGACGACTATCAGAATGAAGACGGTGTCAAGTTCATACAGGCGTTAAGCAACATTATAATTGTTGCTATTGAGAATAAGAAGCTCGTAAGGAAACAACTCGTTCAGGAATCGTATCGAAAAGAGTTGGAGATTGCAAGCGATGTGCAACAATTCCTGTTCCCTGATAAACTTCCGGATACCGAAACGCTGAAGATCGAGGCGAGCTATCTGCCGCATGATATGGTGGGTGGCGATTATTATGATTATATACCGATAAACAAAAACCAGTTCCTGATTTGCGTGGCTGACGTGAGTGGGAAGGGAATTGCGGCGGCGCTTATGATGTCAAACTTCCAGGCATCGCTTCGCACGCTTCTAAGGCAGACTCCTAATCTTACGGATATTATAGAAGCGTTGAACTTTCAGGTACTCGAAAATACAAAGGGTGAAAAGTTCATTACTTTTTTTGCAGCCATTTATGATATCAGGTTAAAGACTATGGTCTATGTAAATGCGGGCCACAATCCACCCATATTGATCGATCGGAAAAATGGACTTCGCATGTTAGAGGATGGTTCTACAGTCCTTGGAGCAATGCACCCGCTACCATTCCTTAATGAGGGTT
>DASVBA010000820.1:0-3812 GCA_036376095.1 Chryseolinea sp. | reverse complement strand
AAAGAGACATCATAATCGGAATGATCGATGTTGTTATTGGGCAATAATCTCCAAAATATCACCCGGCAGTAAAATCATTCCCATACAAACACACCAACAACTTGAGTTTTCAGGATTTTAAATTTGACGAACGACTTCTAGATGGGTTGTTTTCCATGGGCTACAATTCCCCAACGCCCATCCAGCAACAGGCGATCCCTGTCATTCAGGAAGGTAAAGATTTGATTGCCTGCGCACAGACCGGAACCGGTAAGACAGCAGCCTACCTGCTGCCCGTCATCAACAAAATAATTCACGACGAAAAGCGCCACCTGAACACGTTAATCATCGCGCCTACCAGGGAGCTTGCTCAACAGATCGATCAGCAGATCGAAGGGTTTGGATATTTTATCGGGATTAGTTCTATCTCCGTTTACGGCGGGGGAGATGGTTCAGTGTGGGACCAGCAGCGCAAAGCGCTTGAAGGTGGCGCGGACATCGTCATCGCTACGCCCGGAAGGCTCATTGCTTTGTTGGCGACAGGCACGATTATATTCGATCACCTCGAGCACCTCATTCTGGACGAAGCTGATCGTATGCTCGATATGGGTTTTTATGATGACATTGTCAAAATCATTAACTACCTGCCGAAAGAAAGGCAGACGTTGCTTTTCTCTGCGACGATGCCTCCCAAAATCAGAGCGTTGGCAAACCGTATCCTGAACAAACCGAAAGAAATTAATATCTCTGTTGCGAAACCAGCGGCGGGAATTTTACAACAGGCTTATGTAGTATATGATGCCCAGAAACCTGCGTTGATCAAACATGTTCTCAAGTCAAATACCTGGAACAGCGTTTTAATCTTTGCCTCGACGAAAGAGACTGTAAAGAAGCTTGATGTTGCCTTTCAGCGCGCAGGCCTCCCTTCAAAGGCGTTTCATTCCGACCTGGAGCAGCCGGAGCGGGAGGTTATCCTCCGCGAGTTCAAGAACAAGCAGATCAACATGCTCATTGGAACAGATGTGTTGTCCCGGGGAATTGATGTGGAAGGAATAAGCCTCGTCATAAATTTTGATGTGCCTCCGGATCCCGAAGATTACGTACATAGAGTTGGCCGGACCGCAAGAGCTGAGACGACGGGTACCGCGATTACTTTCATTAACGAGAGAGACCAGCGGAAATTTCACAGCATTGAAAATCTCATTGGAAATTCCATCTCAAAACTACCTCTGCCCGAAGTCATCGGTGAGGGCCCGGCTTACCAGCCGCAGCATAAGCAGCATGCCAAGAATAGCGTTCAGAAAAAGGGCAGGAATTTCCGGAGAGCGCCTCGGAAAAAATAGTTTACTTCTTCTTTAGTATAGTCAATACCTCATTCAGTTTCAGCAATGCCTCGACAGGACTAATTGCATTTATATCGAGCTTGCTTAACATTTCCTGGATCTCCTCAAACCGTGGGTCGGATGCAAACAGGCTAAGCTGTGGTATAGGTTTGGGTGGATGCTTGCTTTCAGAATTGTCTACATTTTTATGCTTTTCCTTTTCAAGAAAATGCAGAATTTCATTTGCCCGCAATACCACTTTGTTGGGCATGCCTGAAAGCTGGGCCACATGAATCCCGAAGCTGTGCTCACTCCCGCCTTCTTTCAACTTTCGCATGAAAATTATCTTATCCCCAACTTCCTTTACTGATACGTTGAAATTCTTCACACGCACGAGATCTTCCTCAAGCTGATTGAGTTCATGGTAATGTGTCGCGAACAATGTTTTAGGTCTGCAGTCTTTGTGGTTATGCAAATACTCTACAATCGCCCATGCTATAGAGACGCCATCATAGGTACTGGTTCCGCGTCCTATCTCATCCATAAGGATAAGGCTTCTGTTACTGAGGTTGTTTAGTATACTCGCGGTCTCCGTCATCTCCACCATGAATGTTGATTCGCCTCGTGACAAATTATCGGATGCGCCGACGCGAGTAAACACCTTATCAACAATGCCAAGAAGGGCCGAATCAGCAGGAACAAAACTTCCAACTTGAGCCATTAGCACAATAAGCGCCGTCTGCCGCAGCAATGCAGACTTTCCAGCCATGTTTGGACCAGTAATCACCAAAACCTGTTGTCTGTCACAGTCGAGAAAAATATCGTTGGGAACGTACGATTCTCCCATAGGAAGCCTCTTCTCGATAACCGGATGTCTGCCGGCTGTGATCTCGATGGCAAGAGATTCATTTATTTCAGGTCTTACATATTTATTATTTCTCGCTACAACTGAAAAAGACAGCAGGCAGTCTAACGTGGCCAGTACACGCGCGTTTTGTTGAATATGCGGAATGAATTCTGCTGCAAATTCAACGAGAGCATTAAAAATCCGTTGTTCGATAACTGCCAGCTTGTCCTCTGCATGAAGAATTTTTTCTTCGTATACCTTTAATTCTTCCGTAATGAAGCGTTCGGCGTTCACCAATGTCTGCTTGCGCATCCAATCGGATGGAACCTTTTCCTTGTTGGCGTTACTTACTTCAAGGTAGTAACCGAATACTTTGTTGTATGAAATCTTTAAAGAGTTGATACCGGTTCGTTCGACCTCTCTTTTTTGTATCTGTAAAAGAAAGTCCTTTCCAGAAAAAGAAATTTGTTGAAGGTCGTCCAACTCGGCGTCTATCCCTTTCTTTATCAGCCCCCCCTGACTAGTTGAGATAGGCGCGTCATCCCTAAGCTCTTTCTCGACCTTTTCGACGAGTTCAGCGCACGGGTGAAGGTGTTCTGCCATTCCCCGCAGGGCATCGCAGGGGTGAGTAGCGAGAGCTTCCTTGATCGGCGTTATGAAATTCAAGGACCGCTTCAGTTGTAGCAATTCTCTCGGGCTGATTCTGTTTACCGCAACCTTCGATATCAATCGTTCCAGGTCAGAAATCTGGCGCAATGACTCAACGACGCGTTCCGTCAATGAAACATCCTTGAAGAAAGTATCGACAATGAGCAATCGCTCATCGATCGTCGCTTTTTCTTTAAGGGGAAGTATCATCCATTTTCTCAGTTGTCTTGATCCCATTGCCGTGACGGTGTGATCAAGTATCTCTAGCAGCGATACGCCCCCTTCCTGCTGTGCATTCACAAGCTCAAGATTTCTGATCGTGAACTTATCAAGCCAAACGTATTTGTCTTCATCGATTCGCGAAATGGAAGTAATATGCGATGTGTCCTTATGTTCAGTGTCTTCCAGGTAGTGTAGAATAGCCCCCGCAGCTATTACTGCCTCGCCCATTCCTTCAATTCCAAAACCTTTTACCGAGGTGGTCTTGAATTGATTGACCAGTTTTTCATACGCATAATCAAACCCATAAACCCAGTCATCAAGGGCAAACGTATTGTAAGCACCGTCGAATAGTTTTTCAAAAAATGCACGTGATTGTTTGCTGAAGATTATCTCTGCGGGGGAAAAGCCTTGAATGATCTTCAGTATATAATTTTCCCTTCCTTCAGCAGCATAAAACTCTCCCGTCGAAACGTCAAGAAAGGAGACTCCAAAAGTGTTCTTGTTCACAACTATCGACGCCAGAAAGTTATTAGATTTCCTTTCCAGCACATTGTCATTAAAGGACAATCCGGGAGTTACTAATTCTGTCACTCCTCTTTTTACAATGCCCTTCACCATTTTTGGATCTTCAAGCTGATCGCAAATGGCGACTCTGTGACCCGCTCTAACCAGTTTTGGCAGGTAAGTGTCCAGGGCATGATGAGGAAATCCAGCCAGTTCTATCTCTGATGCGGAACCGCTGCCTCGTTTTGTAAGCACAATGTCCAACACCTTGCTTGCAACTACCGCATCCT
>DASVBA010000810.1:0-3055 GCA_036376095.1 Chryseolinea sp. | reverse complement strand
GGTAGAAGAGTGGGATTGCCCTAAGCCTGGTTCTAAACACTATATGCCGAAATCGATCAAAGAAAATATCAAGCGAAACAAGAAGAAGATCGAAGCCGACTATAAGAAGCAACAAGCCGACTCACTTCGTATGGATAGCGGCCTGCGCTGATGCTTACCCTTAGCGTCTGAAACGGGATCAACCTCAACGTTTATTTTTTACTATCTCCTTTGCCGGATTCGAAGTGGGAGACACCCGAATCCCATACCAACGATTAACGATTAACGGATAACGATTAACGTCTAACGGCACCCGCTTTCTCCATGACATCCTTCAGCTTCACACTTCCGCCCTTGCGTTTCGATTCATCCGCGGCTTCCATAAATGCGTATATCTCGAGGGTTTCAGCATCATCGATGGGCGACTGTTTTGATTTGAAGAACGCTGCGATTTTTGCAGCTAAAGCTTCATAACCTTCAAAACGTTGAAGCACCAGATTGCCTTCCGTTCCGAAAGCAATTCCTCCGTACTCATGCTTGCCTTCGCGCGTACCTCTAAAAGTTCCTACTCGTCCATCGGCCCATTGTCCGATAACAATATCAGTTGTTGGTGTATTATATCTCATGACGCTTTCACACCCCTTGCCCATTAGAGTGAACAAGATCTCCACACCGTGGATACCATACCAAAACAGATCGGGGTGATGTGGCTCAAGGGTAGCCGGGCTATAGGTGTCTGCGGCGAGAACCTTGCCGATCTTGTTTTCATAACGCACTTGCTGGGCGCTATTCATATATCGAAGCGAAGAACAGGAAAAGATGGGCACATTTTTCTTGCGTGCCGCGTCATAGATGGCAATGGCGTCGGCCAACGAAGCAGCGACCGGTTTGTCGATAAACATCAGCTTACCCGCGTCAATCACCTGCAGAGCTTGTTCTTTGTGTAGTCGGCCGTCGTTCGTCTCCAGCAGAACCACATCAACCTTTTTTAATAAACTTTGAATTGAATCCACAATTTCCACCCCCATTGCTTTTACCTCTTCGGTGTACTTCGGTATCCGCGAAACACTACTTTCAATATCCTTGCTCCCGTGCGGATAGGCTGCCACAACCTTGAAACCCTGAAATTCCGGCTTGCTATTTTCAACGTTGAAGATCTTTGTAAAAGCAGTGGAGTGAGACGTGTCAAGACCAATGATCCCGATCCTGATCGCCGCAGATTGGTGAGCGCTCGCAGTGAATACGCCGGTCATTCCCAATGCTGTTCCCGTCGCCAGGGATTGTCTGATAAAGTTGCGTCTGTTCATAAAATCTTTCATTTAGTCAAATTACGGGTTCCCAACCTTTTTCATACTGGCGGGACCACAAAGCAGTGGCTTCAGAATCGTTCTTAATGTGCCCGTTTTGAGGATCGCACGCTAACGATCTGCCTACACGATAGGAGATGTTTCCAAGGTGTCCAAGCAATACACTCTTGTAACTGTCTGAATAGGGAGAGTTCAAGCCTTGGCCGGTTTCAAGTCCGCCAAGGAAGTTTGCGAAGTGATCTTTATCAAGGTCGAAGCCTGCTCCCGTCTGGTTCACTGTAGCGTTTGTAGTACTGTCAGCCTGCTTGATTAATTCGCCTTTATTATTGAATATCTTATAAGAATTGTCCTTCAGTTCCAATGTTCCCTGCTCGCCATGAAATGAGACTCCGGATCCCATATCGTTTATACCTCTTTGGTTACAACTTCTTCCCTCCCACAATATTGTTTTTCCACCTTCAAAGTCGAACGTAGCTACCTGGGTATCGGGTGTTTCCCAGTCGTCCTTGTATTGATAACGTCCACCGCTGGAGTATACCTTCGTTGGATAATTTACATTAAGTCCCAGTCTTGCCAGGTCAATGAAGTGCGTTCCATTGTTTACGATTTCGCCTGTGCCCCAATGCCATCGCCAATGCCATTGATAGTGAACTACATTGTCGAGGAAAGGTTTTCTCGGCGCGGGCCCCTGCCACAGCTCGTAATTTAACCAGGAAGGAACCGGCGTTTCTTTTCCTTTTCCAATAGTCGGGCGTGTGTTAGTGTACCATGCTCTTGCATAATAGACCGGGCCAATAACTCCATCGTGGAGGGACTTAATAGCTTCCCGTACGCGCGGCCACGACCTCCGCTGATTTCCCATCATTACCACTTTGTTGTATTTGGTCGCTGCCTGCATAAGAAGTTCACCTTCCGCAGGGTTGTGGCTTCCGGGTTTTTCAACATAAATATGCTTACCCGCCTTAAGTCCGAGTATCGCAGCAGGTGTATGCCAGTGATCGGGAGCCGCGATGGTCAGCACGTCTACAGATTTATCATCAAGCGCCTGTCTGAAGTCAGTGATGCCTTTTGGTTTTGACGTTTGACCTGCCTTCATCACCCGCTCGATTCCGGAAGCAATGGCTCGTTCATCGACGTCGCAGATATATGCCACGTTTGCTTTCTCTTGTCGAGCAAATCCGCTGGCATGTTCACCGCCCCTCGAATTTAGGCCCATGATGGCAACATTGTACTTGTCTTTCGCGGGGTATGACGACAAGATGTTGAACCCCTCTGCAGAGGTTGCGAGGCCGATACCTGCGCTACCAGCAATTGCAGATTTCAAAAATCTTCTTCGGTTCAAGTCGTTTTTCATAGGAATGGAGTTGTTGCTTGCTATAACAAGCTAGCAAATCGGTTGAATTGTTACACTTCCATTGGTATAAAACCTGATGATAATGGGATGTCATAGGTTTGCTCTATTTGAAAGTGCGCTACAGGGCTAAAGCCGCCTGGTCATTATGTCTAACTCTCGCCGCCATAAATGGCGGAGTTACGTTCATTGGTAACTTGGAAGTATTCCAGATAACACTAACTCCGTCTTTAAGGGCCGGAGCATAGTGCTCATGTGCATCTCGGAGGCTAGCCAAGATGGGGACTTCACAAAATTTAAATTAAGTCTCACCTTTCAAATATGAGCACAATGGCTCATGTGTGTATATGTCTTAAGCGCTGCATCTTGGGGTGGCTGCCCAAGAAGAGCACCTCACAGAATTTAAATTAACTCCACA
>DASVBA010000805.1:0-3561 GCA_036376095.1 Chryseolinea sp. | reverse complement strand
CGTGGCAAGGGGAGGAAGCGTTGTCAAAGCCTCCTCACAGAGCGGCAGAAAAGGGTGGTATGCCACAAGACCTTCCCCCACCGGCACCACTGCTTCGGAAATCATTTTCTGTCAGTAAGGATGTTGCTTCCGCTCGCGCTTATGTAACGGGTCTCGGCTTTTTTGAACTCTATGTGAATGGGAAAAAGGTGAGCGAAGATGTGATGGTGCCGAACGTGACGGCTTACGCAAAACGTCCGGGACTGGAAAGGAATTACATTTCCCTTCCGGATAATTTCAAAGAGTATAGAGTGATGTATTTATCGTATGATATTAAAGACATGTTGAAGAAGGGCGAGAATGCAATAGGAGCAATACTCGGCAATGGTTTCTATAACGCACCGATAAGTTGGACGCATTCCTACGGCTCACCTCGTTTCCTTGGTCAGGTCCACATCACTTATACCGATGGCACAGAAGAAGTAATTGTCAGCGACCAGACCTGGAAGGCATCGAAAAGCGCGATCGTGTGGGATCTTGTCTTTGATGGTGAACATTACGATGCGCGTTTGGAACAACCCGACTGGTGCAATCCGGGCTTTGATGATTCGACGTGGGAAAATGTTGTCCTCAGAAAAAAGCCGGAAGGCCAGATGAAGGCCCATATGTCACCAACGGACAGGGTAATGGAAGAACTTAAACCCCAAAAAATTGAACCGCTTGGGAATGGAAAATACAGAGTGGATTTTGGCGAGGAGATCTCGGGATGGGTCAAGTTGTTAAACGTTCAAGGTGAACCGGGGCGTAAGATTGGTATCAAGTATCTCTGCGAATCGTACATGGGTTCTAACTCGTACACGCTGAAAGGAGGGGCACCTGAATCTTATGCCGCGAGGTTTACGTGGTTTGTGTTCAGAACAGTGGAAATTTCAAACTGGCCCGGCGAACTGAAAGCTGAAGATCTTGTGGCGCAAGCTGTTTACTCCGACGTCAAAACCACCGGGAAGTTTGAGACATCGAATTCATTATTCAACACCATCAATAAGATCTGGTGGCGAAGCCAGACAGACAACATGCACGGAGGAGTGGCGAGTGATTGTCCGCATCGCGAACGGGCACCCTACACGGGCGATGGTCAGGTTGCATGTATTACGGTCATGCACAATTTTGACTCAAGGGCCTTCTACACGAAATGGATCCAGGATATGCTTGGCGCACAAAATCCGGAAACGGGATATGTTCCCAACGGTGCGCCGTGGCAGCCGGGATGTGGCGGCGGCGTTGCATGGGGTGCTGCCATCAATATCATGCCGTGGGAATTTTATTTGCATTATGGCGATGTTGAAATGCTTAAGAGAAATTATGAAGGCATGAAAGAATATGTTAAGTACATGCTCACGTGGACGAATAGTGAAGGGATCATGTTATCACAAGCGCCTGATCCGGCAAAACCTAATCAGTGGTTGAACCTCGGTGACTGGGCGCCGGCCAGTAAGTTGCCGCCAAATGACATGGTCCATACGTTTTACCTCTGGAGATGCGCGGATTTTACAGCTAAAACGGCATCAGTATTAGGTAAGATCAAAGAAGCGGAAGAGTATAAAAAGTTGGCAGAACGAACAAAGGCCGCGTTTCAAAACAAATACTATGATAAAGAAAAAGGAACGTATGGTCCCTATGGTGGAAACGTCTTTGCATTAAGGATAGGTGTTCCTGCTGAGCAACACTCAAAAGTAGTAGCCTCTCTTAAAGCGGACATAGTTGCAAATGGCGGAAACCTGGATACCGGAATCTTTGGAACTCAATTCTTTTTTGAAGTATTATCAGAAAATGGCCTTCATGAATTGGCGTATGAAGCTATGAATAAGAAGACGCAACCGAGTTATGGTTGGTGGATCGAGCAGGGCGCGACGACTTCGTGGGAACAATGGAGCGGAGATGGTTCTCGCAACCATCCTATGTTTGGTGGAGGTATTGTGTGGTTCTATAGGGTTCTTGCAGGAATGAATGTAGATCCGTCCCAACCGGGGTATCGTCACATCGTGTTCAAACCCCAACCGGCAGGTGATCTTACATTTGTCAACTATTCAAATGAGACAACGCTTGGTACAGCATCTGTAAAATGGGAAAAGAGTGCTGGATCATTCAAGCTGAATGTTGAGGTTCCGGTAGGAAGTACGGCTACTGTTTATGTGCCTGCCTTGGATGGAAGCCATGTTACAGAGAGTGGCAAGAAAATAAAGAACGACAACATACTTCGTTTTCAGAGAATGGAAAACGGTTATGCTGTGTATGATGTGGCCTCAGGGAAGTATGCGTTTGAGGCGCGATGAAAGTGTCCCTATGTACTGGTTGAAGGTGGTAAATGATAGAATTAAATTAATCCGTTGGTTGTGTCACGTAAAAATAAGGCGTCCCATAGGGACAATACCTTGGTAGAAAATTGATACAATACAAAATCAATCCCGTTAGGGATGACACAACGGCGATTTGATGAGTTCCATTGAAATAGACACACGTCGTAAGTTTCTGCGGGAGTTCGCCGGGAACAGGGGAACTACATCCCCAGCGCAGACAATCGAAGACAACTTTTAAAATCGATCCTTAATTGGTTACGTTGTCCGTAATTTCAGTAATATAGTCTTACCGATGAAGCCATTGGCCGCGAACAATATCCTGAATGCCCTGTTCTTTCCTACAGCGTTGTTTTTGGTCGTTTGCCTTTTCACGATTGGTGGTGTTACCCAGATAATGATTGGCAACCCTTTTACGATACTGTTGATTATTGGTTTGATCGTATGGATATACTTTGGTGTGAGGGATGCACGCAATTTGTATTATGATGATGAGTTCGTTTATATCGAAGGGCTTTTTGATAACAGCAGGGTACCCCTTTCTCGGGTAACTAGAATTGCAAAAGACCTGACGGGGATGAGAGCCACCGGAGTTACAGCCTGGCGTTATCGCCTTGAATTTGCTGTCGATGAAAAGGTTGCCGTCCAAACATTCTACGAAGTTGACGGAGGAACAAGAGTAGACACCTTTGTTACTATCGTGAGAAAAATTAATCCATCCGTTGTTATAAAGTAGTCCAGGATGCGTAGGGGGTCACCTTTCTTTATCCCCATTCCTTTTGTAATTTGACCTTGCCAACACCCGACCAAACCGGGGTTGCATCTAGCAATGAAGTTTTTACAACCAATGAGCCTGAAAGTGGGCCTGATAGTGCTGTCGGTTTTTCTCGGCTGCGACGATGAAGGTAATGAACCGCTTCCCGAAGTTCCGATAGACACCTTTTGGGAAGTATCCGCTCCCGCCAATCAACAAATGGATGCCCAAGTCCTGGAAGATCTCCGGGCACAGGTTCGGGAGATGCCGAACATCTATTCGTTTCTCGTCGTGAGGAACGGCAAAATTGTTCATGAACAGTACCATAACGGGGCAAGCATGAACACCTTGCTGCACATCCGTTCGATCACGAAAAGAATTACTGCATTCTTAATGGGTATTGCTATCGATGATGGATACGTCGAAGGCTACCAGGAACCGTTGACAAATTTCTTTCCTGAAATAACAGCATCA
>DASVBA010000800.1:0-2452 GCA_036376095.1 Chryseolinea sp. | reverse complement strand
ATCGGCGATCTCACACGTCATGAAGAAGAATTGCTTGAAAAGCGTAACGATCGGTTACGGACGATCTACGCGGTCAATGATACAATTCACTATGCCAGCTTTGTTCTCATCTGTATAATTTCGGGACTTGCATTGAAAACTTTAATAGAAAAAGAAAAAAAGAACAAGGAATTGCTTGCCGCTCTACGCGAATCGAACAAAAACCTCGAGATCAAAGTACACGAACGAACCGTCGAGTTGGAAAAGAAGGGGCAGCTGACAGAAAAGCTTAACAGAGATCTGCAAGACAACTTCGAAGAGCTCCAGTCTTTTTATGAAGCTTTACACATTAGCAATGAAAAATCAGAAGACACCCTGAAAGAGATCAAAGATCTATATGATAACGCCCCTTGCGGTTATCATTCTCTGAACGCGGATGGACTTATTGTAAGGATGAATCAAACTGAACTTAACTGGCTCGGCTACAAACGTGAAGAAGTGGTTGGAAAGTTAATGGTCACTGAAATTCTCCGTCCAGAAGATCACGAAAAGTATCGCCGGAACTTTGCAACGTTCCTCCAGCAGGGATATATCCGCGACCAGGAGCACACGTTTGTGCGTAAGGATGGAAGCACTTTTCACATTCTATTGAATGCCACGGCCAGGTACGATGAAAACGGAAACTTCGTAATGAGCAGAGGAATTGTTACAGATATTACGGGGCGAAAAGAAATCGAGCAAAAGCTCATTGACACTAACGAAAGCCTCATCAATCTAAACGACGAAAAGAACCATTTTCTTGGCGTTACCATTCATGATCTGAAAAGCCCGTTGAACCGGGTTATCGGTTTGATCGATCTTGTTTACCAGCAGGGGACAGATAAATTCGATCCGAGACAACGCGAGTTCTTCCAGTTGATCCGCGAAGCATGCGTCAACATGCAAACGCTTGTAGTGAACCTTCTCGACCTGAACAAGATCGAGCAGGGATTCAATGTTGTCAACGCTGAAAACGTGATGCTGTCTCCTTTGCTGGAACGCATTGTTCAATCTTTTCAGGAGCAGGCATTAAAAAAAGGTATAAGCCTTTCGTTGGAAAATCACAAGGACGGAAAAATGGTACGTACCGATCCGCTGTTGTTAAGTCGCATTCTGGAGAATCTTATTTCGAACGCGATAAAATTTTCGCCTCATCACAAACAAGTTTGGGTCCGGGCGATCCATAGTGACACGTATGTGAAAATTGAAGTCCAGGATGAGGGGCTAGGCATCAGCACAGCAGAGCAGCCATTACTATTTAAAAAATTCCAACGGCTGTCGAACCGCCCAACCGGAGGCGAAAACTCAACCGGTCTCGGGCTTTCGATCGTCATGGAGCTCGTGACATCCCTGAATGGCAGGATATCGGTGGAGAGTGGCGACAAGAACGGAAGTAAATTTATTGTCGAACTGCCCCTGAACATTTAACTTTAAATACAACCGACTATTCAAACGGTTGGCTTTTTTGACCCATCACTCTTAAAATTCTAATCGTGAAAAAATTTTTCAGTCTTTTTTGCCTTGCCCTGCCGTTGATGGCCTGTCTGGATAACTCAACAAATGTGCCCCCTGATGCCGTTTTTAAAAAACTGGTTTGGTCGGACGAATTCGACAAAGACGGGGCGCCTGACATTAGCCGTTGGAATTATGACTTGGGAGATGGGTGTCCAAATGTTTGTGGCTGGGGAAACAATGAATTGGAATACTATACGAATGAATCCCGGAATGTTCGCGTTGAAAACGGTAAACTAATTATCGAAGCACACCGTGAAGATAAAGGAGGCAAACCTTATACCTCCACGCGTATCGTGTCGAAGCAAAAAGGAGATTGGCTTTATGGGCGATTTGAGATCCTGGCAAAGCTGCCACGTGGCAAAGGAACCTGGCCTGCGATCTGGATGCTTTCCACTGACTGGAAATACGGGGGCTGGCCGGCAAGCGGCGAGATCGATATTATGGAACATGTCGGATATGATCCAGGTGTCGTTCACGGAACAATTCACACCGAGACCTACAATCACTCAAAGCAAACCCAAAAAGAAGGAAAGATCACTGTCGCTGATGCGCAAGACAAGTTCCATTTGTATGCTATTGAATGGTCAGCCGACAAGATCGATTTTTTCGTGGACGACAAGAAGTATCATACCGTAACGAGATCAGCTAATGAAGATTTTAAAGGCTGGCCGTTTGATCAGCGCTTCCATCTGATCATGAATGTTGCTGTTGGTGGTAACTGGGGAGGCGCTCAGGGTATTGACGAGTCCATCTGGCCTCAGCGGATGGAGATAGATTACGTGAGGGTCTATCAATAATGGTAACGTAATTGCCCGTGCGCAGCTAAACTTCGGACATCAGATATTCAATGATAATCATTCCGAAAGGAATGCCCCGCCTGCCCGGAAACTCCTAACATCGAGCACTGATCGGAAATCAA
>DASVBA010000789.1:0-5310 GCA_036376095.1 Chryseolinea sp. | reverse complement strand
TGGATTCTATCCCTGTTCTTACGACGCGCAAGGAACCTCTTGGCGTTGCGTTGAATGTGTGGTTAAAGAGAGCATTCGATATTGTTTTCTCACTATTGGTAATACTTACTGTATTTCCAATCATATTTCCAGTGATCGCTATCGCGATTAAATTAAATTCTGAGGGACCCGTTTTCTTTAAGCAACCACGGCAAGGCAAGAAGAACAAACTCTTTGATTGTTATAAGTTCAGAACGATGTACATACACGGAGCATCCGAAAGGCAGGCTACAAAGGACGACCCGCGTATTACACGTGTCGGCCGGTTCCTTAGAAAGACCAACCTGGATGAGCTTCCGCAGTTCATCAATGTATTGATGGGAAATATGTCTGTTGTTGGACCTCGTCCCCATATTAGCAGCCAGCTTGATCAGTATGGTCAGGCAATAAAGAAGTATAAAGTAAGGCATTTTGTAACGCCAGGTATCACTGGATATGCGCAGGTAAACGGATATCGCGGAGAGACCAAAGAAGTTAGCCTGATGGAAAAGCGCGTTGAATACGACGTGATCTACATGGAAAACTGGAGCTTATCGCTGGACATTAAGATTATATTCCTCACCGTTTGGAACATGATAAGAGGTGAGAAGAGCGCATACTAACGTGCTATAGTTTTGGCTGTTCGTTTCAATTTGGGTGGAGCAATTCGCCTAAATTGAAACGTTTTTTTATTTTAGCCCCCTCCTGATGCGGTGAATAAACGCCGGAAATCGTATCTTTCTCAGGATTACCTACAATATAACAAGTCACACTTTGTTTAGTCAAACTGCAAAACAAACAAGGTAGAAGCTAGATGGTTAAAGAGAACATTTTCACTTTCCCAGTCTCCATTGGGTCCTACCAGAAATTCATTGACGAAATATTCAAACTATCAGAGCTGAAGACCTCTTCATACGTTTGTTTTGCCAACGTTCACATGATTGTGGAGGCGTACAACGACCCGGTGTTTAATTCCGTGGTCAAGAATGCGGATATCGTTGCTCCGGACGGACAACCCATCGCTTTGTTTTTACAACGTCTGAAGAAGATCGATCAGGTAAGAGTAGCCGGACTTGATGTTTTTCCTGATTTGCTGAGGGAGGCTGAGATTAGAAAGAAATCGGTGTATTTCTATGGAGCAACTGATCAACTCCTGCAAATGATCATTGACAAGGCGAAAGGCCAATTCCCGGCCCTGAAAATCAACGGCTCATATTCCCCGCCTTTTCGCAAACTGACGGCAGAAGAGGACGTCACTATCACGAAGCAAATCAATGACGCAAAACCGGATCTTGTTTTTGTCGCCTTAGGGTGCCCCAAGCAGGAGCAATGGATGGCGAAACATACGCCTGCGGTAAAAAGCTGCATGTTGGGAGTCGGCCACGCGTTCAAAGTTTATGCCGGGGTCTCCAAGAGATCACCCGAGTGGATGCAGCGATTGTCGCTGGAATGGGTATATCGACTTTTCCAGGAACCTGGCAGGTTGTGGAAACGATACTTTTATACCAATACGTTTTTCCTGTGGCTTACTTTCAAGTACTACCTATCGTCCTTGTTCGGTTCGAATCAGGAAAAACCGAAAGTGTTGTATAAATGTGATTATAGTCTGGTGTGGGTTCCTCTCTATCGGTACAGGGTTTTAACCGGTTCAGTAGCCGAGACGTTAACGCGAGACATCAATTATTTATGTACGAAGCACGGATGCTCGGTGAAGGAACTAGCCGTACACGAAGATCACGTTCACCTTAGAGTTTCAATACCGCCTAAGCTCTCTGTCTCCAACCTGATGGATATCTTAAAAAAGGGGGCAACGGTTAACCTCCTTAAGAGCCATCCTTCCCTTAAGCGGAATTATGCCGGGCGTTTTTGGATCAACGGGTACTTGGTAAGTACCGACAGCGTTACCGCCGACACGATCCAGCGTTATGTTAAACGTCAGGAATCCGCGGGAGTGTAGAAATACGTCAGGTGATTAGAGTCTTTTTCCTGCCCAATCAGCCACGGTTTTGCCGATGGACAGCGACGAGGTTGCTGCAGGTGATGGAGCATTACAAACGTTGATTACCTGCTTGTCCTCGAGGATGAGGAAATCATCCAGCAATCCGCCGGTACGATCGCAGGCCTGTGCGCGGACGCCGGCTCCACCTTCAATCAGATCCTCCTCCCTTATTTCTGGCATTAGCTTCTGGAGCGCTTTTGTGAACGCAGCCTTTGAATAAGACCTGTGGATCTCTCCCAATCCAGTCCTCCAGTATTTAGATACTATTTTTCTAAAACCGGGCCAGGAAAGCGTCTCCGCCAACTCCCCAACATTGATATCTGATTTTTTGTAACCTTCTCTCTTGAAAGCCAGAACAGCATTTGGACCGCATTCAACTCCCCCGCCGACCATTGTCGTGAAGTGCACACCAAGGAAGGGGAAGTTTGGATCCGGAACAGGATAAATTAAAGTCTTTACCAGGTATTCTTTTTCCTTTTTAAGTTTATAATACTCTCCTCTAAAGGGAATTATCCTGACGTTAACGTCTTTGCGTGTTAGCTTGGCAATCTTATCGGAATACAGTCCGGCGCAATTCACCACAAGCTTACCTGTATAACTAGCCTTCTGGGTCACTACCACGGCCTTTTCACCTCCCAGCTGAATGTCTATAACTTTTTCGCCGAGCCGCAGTTCGCCGCCCTGGCGTTGAAACACTTCAGCATATTTTTCCGCCACGACTCGATAGTCCACAATTCCGGTTTGGGGAACGTGGATTCCGGCGATCCCTGCCACGTGAGGTTCATAGTCTTTCAACTCCTCTGCCTTGAGCATCTTGAGGTTCCGCAGACCATTAGCCTCTCCCCTTTCAAAGATTGTCTTTAATACCGGCAATTCTTTTTCTTCGGTCGCGACGATGATCTTTCCACAAAGGTCAAACGGCACTTCGTATTGCCGGCAAAAGTCTATAAGCAGATTATAACCCTCGATACAATTTTTAGCCTTCAGACTACCCGGCTTGTAATAGACGCCTGAGTGAATAACATTGCTATTGTTGCCAGTTTGATGATTTGCGACAACAGCCTCCTTTTCCAGTAAAACAATCTTGAGCTTTTGATTTTGCTTCTGAAGTTGCAGGGCTGTGGCTAAGCCAACGGCACCACCTCCCACTATGATTACGTCGTATGACACCTCTAATTGATATGAATGGTTAAATAAATTTCCTTAAAATACCCCCGGGTATCCATCTTTTCAACTGACTATTCAGTAGACTTCCATATCAGGCCGGAACTCTGAAATAATCATTCTGTTCCTGACGTAGCTTATCGCAAAATCTGTCTTTAGGAAGAATGACATCAGCGTAGGTGATCACCTGGTCACGAGGAATGTCGCGCTTCAGTACGCATCCCTCCGACAGACCCATTGGTAAAAGTTGTTGTTCAGCAGTGATGTCAGCGGTTTCACATTGGCCATAGGTCATGTAGCAGCCAATGCCGTCAAGCGTCTCTCCTGCTTTCAGGTTTATCTTTGCAGTAGCGACCACCTCGACGAGCGGCGCACCAAGCGGTGTAATGGCAGCGTCGTTAAAGAGAACTGCTCTCGCTGCCGTAAGTGGAACTTCGAAATGACAAAGGTGATACGGTGTATAGAACAAATAAAGCGGACCTTCTCCCAGCTTATACAAATTCAGATAATGTTGTTGCTTTGGGTGATCGTGTGTACCCAGAACGAAAACACCAGGTCCTGGTTCAGCGCCAACCACATAGTCGACAATACCCGGTCCGGATAGGAGCACATCTAAGGGATACTTGGTCATAACTTCCTTCAACGGAGTGCCTGATGGAAGCGTCGGGCCGAACATTCCTCGCTGACCAATGGTCATTCCCGTAGCGTTTGCCACGATGGCTTGCTCAAAAGAGATCTTAGTTCCATCGGCGAAGGAGGTTACCATCGCCGGATTCTGACCCCACTTCTTTGCGAATCCCTCTTGTGTTGTCGGATTACGATATGGATCCTGGAGACCTTTAATGTTCCCGCAGAGAACAGGTTTTACACCGATACTCTTCACAAACCGGAACAGATTCATTTCGACACCGGGCTGATCTCCATCGGCATTTGTTATTACAACGCCTGCCTTATCCGCATACACCTTCAGGATGGCACCCACGGTTCCATCCAGCTCGGCATCCATAATTACCACGTGTTTCTTGTTCCTGATTGCTTCAAAGACAATGCGAGAACTAAATTCGACCGCGCCAGTCACTTCGATCAAAACATCGATGTTCTCGGCTTTGCAAAGAAGAAAAGGGTCCTCTACAACGGAGTATTTCCCCTTTGAGATACGGTGTTCGAGATCTGCCTGATTGTTTACAACTTCAAAATCTTCAATACCGGCTTCCCTATACGCACGTTTGGCGCCTTCGGTAGTTCTGTTGAAAATGGCCACCATCTTCATTCCGGGCACAGAATTGGCAATCTGCAATACAATTCCTCGTCCCATAAATCCAGCACCAACCAATGCAACCCTGACAGGTTTATTCTCTGAATGTCGCTTGGCAAGAGCGGTATCTAAAATGACCATAATTTATACGATTTGATTTGACTACTTGATTAATATGTTCTCGGTAAACATCGGATGGCTCCGGTCTTTGTCGGATACTACCGTAGCTTTTATCGGCCATTCAATATTGAACGCCGGATCATCGAACTTGATGCCTCCCTCCGCTCCTGGGGTGTAGTATTCCGTCACCATATAGTGCACAGAAGTATGATCCTTTAACGTAATGAAGCCGTGCGCAAATCCCTCCGGAACATAAAGCATTCTGAAACTTTCAGCTGTGAGCTCGACACCGATCCACTGCTTGAAAGTCGGTGAATCAGGTCTGATATCGATAATAACATCATAAATGGAACCAGATGTACATCTCACCGTTTTGCTTTCAGAATATGGATGCACCTGATAGTGCATTCCGCGAATAGTACCTTTTACTTTGTTATAAGAAACATTCGCCTGAACCGCGTTTGGGTTCAATCCATGTTCTTCAAACTCTTTCTTACACCATGCGCGGCCAAAAAAACCTCGCTCATCCTCGAGTTTCTTGACGTCGATAATAAAAGCGCCTTTTAGTTTAGTCTCCGTGAAAATCATTTAGATACTGTTTGCTTGTCTTTACTTTTGCCATTTAAGATCACTGCTCAACTGTTTTTTATCCATAAGGGTTGTGAGGACTTTCAATCTCATCAACTTTGAATCACGGAAATCAGAGTCGTTAAATTTCATCGCCTCAAGCCCTTCCTTAAGCTCCTTAATTGTT
>DASVBA010000771.1:0-3586 GCA_036376095.1 Chryseolinea sp. | reverse complement strand
ATGATCATGAACAATAGCAGCGCAGCACACACCCACTTATTATAAAGCATGGAGTAGTCCAGTGGGACGCCGGCAAAAGCAGAAAAGGACGGTAGCAATAAAACTACAAGGGCTACAGCGGTGACGATGGAAATAAAATTGAATAACGCTGACTCTATTAAGAATTGAAAGATCAATCCCGATCGGGATGCACCAACTATCTTTCGAACTCCAATGGACTTTGATTTTTGCTCAGTTATGGCCGTCGAAAGATTGATATAGTTGATCCAAGCAATTACAATCACGATCGCTCCCAGAATGATCATAGCGTAAACGAGAAGACCGCTTCCGTTATTTTCAAGCTCATAGAGGAGGTTCGAATGCAGATGAATATCCTTTAATCGCTGTAAGTCGAAAGTGCTGACCTGGCCATAGTCCTCTTTGTTGGTTTTCAGGCCGTTTTTTAACTGGGCCAGCTTATCAAGCTTTTGTCCCAATGTCACTGCATCGCTCTTTCTGTTTATCAGAACATACGTCTGACCTCCCCAATCCCAAAACTCTGCGTCGCGGTTTAAGAAGTTCGTGGTCCTTGAAGGTCCTCTTGTAACCAGGTCGAACTTAAAATGTGAATTTGCAGGAACGTCATGTAAAATTCCTGTGATGATGAACCGGTCCCGGTCAACGCCATCAAAGGTTTCAAGTACCTTGCCAATTGCATTACCATTGAAATACTGGTTGGCAAAAGACTGCGAGATCAGAGCAGAATAGGGTTCGCTGAGTACGGTACGTGGATCTCCACTCAGCAAGGGGAACGAAAACACTTCAAGGAAACTGCTATCAACCCCAAAAGCCTCATACGAGTGAATGGGCGACAGCTTTCCCGTTTTATCCTCATACCATATAAATGTATTGTCAGAACCAAAGCTACCAATCGACGTAGATGCCTTTACTTCCTCAAATTCATCCAACAATGCTCTTCGGATGCCAACATAGGTGTTGGTCTCATGATTTATGACTTCATTTTGCAGGGTAACTTTTGTCGCTACACGATAAATATCCTCCGCGTGCTTATGAAAGTCGTCGTAGCTTAACTCAAAACGGACGAAAAAAAATATCAGTAAACATACCGTCATGCTAAGGGACAATCCCAGAATGTTGATGAATGAAAAAACTTTACTTCTGATCATACTTCTGTAAGCCAACACAAGATTTGTTCTCAGCATATATAAATGGTTCAATTCCAGGGAAAAGTTGTTTCTAAGTATAATGCCAGGGCGTAAGAATCTCAATGTATTCCAATACAGCAATTGCTTTGCCTTTCGGATTCCGTACCTGCTGGAATCGCGTTTAAAACGCTGTATAAGGTCGCCTTCGATCTCTTCGAAAAGATGTGCGGGGCATATCCATTTAAGAAATCTGAATATCATGATGTTTCCCATCTAGCTTTTGTTATGTTGCAATTTGCCCTGAAGGACGTGGCAATTGATCAGTTTAGACATTCTATCATTCATACTTTATATTTTCGACCGGATTTCTTTTTGCTGCTCCGATTGTTTGAAAACTTATAGTAAACAATACGAGCATCATTACAATAAGCGCTGGAATTATAAACATCCATTCGTTCAACGGCACCTGGTACGCGTATCCTTTAAGCCATTCACGGACCGCGAAAAACATTAATGGAATTGTGACCAGGCCGCCAATCAATGTGAGCGAGAAGAGGTCGCGTGTCAAAAGGATGACAACATTTGAAACTGACGCTCCAAAAACTTTTCGGATGCTGATCTCTTTTGCCCTGCGATCGACCGAATAAAGGGAGAGAGCAAACAAGCCAGAGCAAGCAATAATCAAGGCCAGCATGGCCAACGTAGCGACTATCTTACCCACCCTCCTTTCGGAATGGTACTGGCGGTCAAAAAATTCATCGAGGAAAAAGTAGCGGAAAACATTTCCGACATAAGCTTCTTCCCACTTCGTTTTAAGTTGAGATATGGTTTCTTCTATTTTTCCAGGCTCGATCTTCACTGCGAATGCAGGTCCCCGTGGATAGTTCTGCATGTAAAGAACTGGTTCGATCCGGGCTTGTAACGTCCTGTAATGATAGTTTGCGACAACGCCAATCACTTCAAATCTTCTGCTTCCTATAAAGATGACTTTCCCGATGGCGTCACCGTAAGACAAAAAGCCAAACATTCTTGACGCGTCTTCGCTGATGAGCATTGCTTTTTTATCACTTTCAATTGCCGGATCAAAATTCCGTCCTGCTACAAGCTTTACATCAAAAAGGTCAAGGAACTCAGGTCCGATGGCGACGATACGGCTGTCGTATTTATGAGATGCATTTTCCTCACCCAGTGCAATATCAGTCCTATGCCAGTCGATTTCTCTTCCTGGAAAACTTGTAGCATTAGTTACACCCTTAACGGAACTCAGTCTTAATATTTCGTTTTTTACGGTCTCATATTTCTCAACTGATCTGGAATCCGTTACCAGCGCCTCTTCAATGATCAGCGTCTGATCTATTGAAATACCCAGATCCTGCGACCGCATAAATTCAATTTGACGCTGAATGGCGAAAACCGCGGTGACCAACGCAATCGAAACTGATAGCTGAACCGTAACAATACCCTTTCGAAATACCGACCGATCCGTAATGCCAGCAACCATCCTATTAAGGGACGAAAGCGGTTTGAATGAAGATAGATATAATGATGGATAAAGGCCTGAAATCACCGTACTAAGGATGATGAACGCCACGATAAGGGCATACGCTGCAGAATCATCAAACAATGTTATAGAAATATCCTGGCCAAGGAACGCCCGTACCGAGGGCCACAAAATGAAGAACAGAAGCAGCGCAAAACAAAATGAAATGACGTTGTACAAAAAGGACTCCATAACAAATTGAGTCACAAGCTGGATCCTACTGGCGCCAATAATCTTGCGTATCCCTACTTCCTTTATTCGTTCCACAAATCGCGCAGTTGAAAGACTTGTGTAATTGAACCAGGCAAGCAACAGAATAGCAGCAGCGAGCAGCATAAAGAAATTAACAAGGGTCGCGCGTCCGCTGCCGTCTATCGCATGGAGCCGAATCGCTGTTAAAGGTTCCAGCAAATATTTGTCTCCTTCAGCATCCTTGTGGTGCTGCTCGACAATTCTGGCAAGACCGTTGTCGAGCGACGAAGGTAGAATACCTGGCGACAGGACCACATAAGTCATAACGTCACTCCAGGCCCAGTTCTCATTCCACGATTGTTCATCGGGGGGTAATACAATTTCAAAATGTTTGTTACTGTTTGGAGGGATATCCTTAAAAACACCCTCGATCTGATACGGTGTAAATTCAAGACTGTTGTTGCTGAATCCAAAATCAAGTACGCGTCCCGTCACAAACTCATTTCCAAAATACTTCCTTGCTAGCGATTCAGAAATCAGTACTTTTTTTGGATCACGAAGGACATTGCGTTTGTCGCCGCTGATCAGATCGAGGCCTAAGACATCAATAACAGAAGGATCGGCAAAGACGATGTTATCTTCGCGGTCTTCGAACTTTGTTTCCTTATTTGAAACAATGCCACGCATCCTTGAGCTGACACGCGCGATG
>DASVBA010000757.1:0-4643 GCA_036376095.1 Chryseolinea sp. | reverse complement strand
TTGCACCGTTCTAACTTCCTATCCTTATTATCCATATTGGAAAGTTCAGGAGCCTTACTACAAAAAAAGGTTTTGGTATTCGACTGAGGAAAAAACTGATGCCAAATCGAATGGAAAGCTAAAAGTAATTCGATGCCCTTTATATGTTCCGGCGCAACCGTCCGGCCTTAAAAGAATCTTGCTGGATCTTTCATTTCAGATTTCGGCATTGTTTCCTCTACTTGGATTGATCCTCAGAAAGAAATTTGAATTTATTATCACCATCGCACCTTCATTCCAGCAGGGCCTGTTGGGGGTGATCTATAAAAAATTGAGAGGTGGTAAACTAGTCTATCACATTCAAGACATGCAAATTGAAGCCGCCAGAGATTTGAACATGATCAAATCGAAAGCGCTCGTCAAGATTTTATTCAAGATCGAGAAATATATTTTCGACCAATCAGGCATTGTAAGCAGCATTTCCGATGGTATGGTTGAAAAGATCCAACAAAAAGCCAAGAAGGAAGTATTCCTTTTTCCGAACTGGACGGATACACGGTTGTTCTATCCGATAAAAAATCGTGAAGAGATCAAGAAACAATTTGGGTATAGACCCAATGATAAGATTGTGTTGTATTCGGGGTCTATCGGCGAGAAGCAGGGGCTGGACGCAATCCTGCACGCCGCAAATGATCTACGTGGATTTAGTGACCTGAAATTCATTATTTGCGGCTCAGGTCCATACAAAAAGGTGTTGCAGGAAATCGCCGAAAGCCTTAAGCTTAACAATGTTGACTTCCTCCCAACTCAGCCTTTCGAAAAATTCAATCAGTTCTTGAATCTCGCCGACCTGCATTTGATCATTCAGAAAGCGAGCGCCAGCGATCTTGTAATGCCTTCAAAACTGACTACAATATTAGCTGTCGGTGGTATTCCGCTTATCACTGCGAATGAAGGATCAGGATTATACGAACTTGTTAAAGAACACAGAGTCGGATTGATCGTCGAGGCTGAAAATCAAGCGGCACTTAATGAAGGCATCTTGAAGGGAATAAATGAAGATCTATCTCATCTTAACAGGAGCGCAAGGGCTTACGCCGAAGACTATCTTTCGATAGAAAACATAATGGCGTCTTTTGAGCAATTCATGCTTAATCAAAAAAAGATTCCAATTAAGTCGAATAGAAAGGTGCAGATCGATGCTGCAAACGGCACACATGATCTAGAGGAGCATGCAGAACTTGCCTCTAAGGAAAAGGTCCAGGTGGAGCTCGGAACAAAAAGCTGACCTTCGTACGTGAATTTTAATCAAAAAAACAGGCTTTTCATTTTGCAGCTTTTGCGTAATTTGATACGAAATTACCAATTAGCCATACATTAAACCTCAGTTCTAATCAATCCTTTGCGTGAAAAAAAACATTAGTTTAAACAGACAGCTAAATTTCAGACTGATTTGCCTCTGTCTTCTCGTTATCTTCTCCTCCTGCACCCCAAGAAATCTTGTTTACTTCAGCGATTTGCCGAAAAACGCAGAGTCTAATACGCCGATTACAAACTATGCTCCGCCAAAGATCCAACCTGATGACATTTTAAGCATAACCGTCAGTAGTTTGAATCCTGAATCGAACGTCCTTTTCAATAATGTTCTTCTGCCCACAACCACGGGAAACACGCAAGTGATCGCTGACAAGATTGATGAAGGATATTTGGTTGACAAAGACGGCTTCATAAATTTTCCCGTAATAGGCAAAATCGAATTGAAAAATCTTACCAAAGAGCAAGCAACTGAAAAAATGACCGGCTTGATCAAGGAGCATGTAAAAAATCCCATCGTAAATATCAGATTTATCAATTTTAAGGTCACTGTTATCGGGGAGGTGGCGGACCCGGCCACATTTACTGTCCCGACCGAAAAGATCAATATTCTGGAGGCGTTGGGATTAGCCGGCGATATGACAGCATATGGACGTCGTGAAAGCGTGTTAATAATCAGGGAAAAAAATGGGGTTCGAAGCACTGCGAGGGTAAATCTTAATAATAAAGATGTCCTCACCTCGCCCTATTTTTATCTCCAACAAAATGACATTGTCTATGTAGAACCTAATAACAAGGTTAAGACTGCAGATACTGCTCCAGGGAATCGCCTCATAGGGATCTGGGCAGCTCTGATTACAACTGCGGGATTTGTATTAATTGCCATCTATTGACAAGTGTGTATTTTCTAAAATTTTGAACCACAACATGAGCAAAAAAGAAACTTTTCAAGCTGATCAAGCTGATTATATAGACGTAAAACAAGTCGTATCGAAATACATACGCTACTGGTATATATTCCTCATCAGCCTCATCGCGTGTTTAATACTTGCATTCCTGTACCTGTATTGGGCTGTGCCCCAGTACCGGGTAGTGAGCACGCTCTTGCTAAAGAATGAAGAGGCTGATGCGAGTCCAACTTCGAAATCCGACTTAGGTGAAATCAATCTCTTCAGCACAAAGCAAAAAATTGACAATGAGATCGAGGTGCTGAAGTCAAATAGCCTTATGCAACGGGTCTTTTCCGAATTGTCCTTAAATCCTACTTATCATGTAAAAGGCCAATTTAAGACTAAAGAGATCTACGGATCCGAAGTACCAATCAGGTTAAGCATCACAAAACTTCACCCGACGGCTTACACCAAGCAAGTGGTCATTAGAAGAAAAACAAGCACGACCTTTGAACTAAAGGAGGATAATGGTGATATAAGTACTCATAAGTATGGGGAAGAGATCAGCAAACCATACGGAATATTTACCGTCATCGCTGCCCAGGACAACCGCACCCATGAGCCAATTATCATCAGGTTCCATGATTCGCACAAGATGGCGAACGAATACAACGACAACTTGAAAGTTGAAGCCGTCAACAAGAAAGCTAGTGTTATCCGGATAAGCATCATTGAATCAGTTCCCCAACGGGGAAAGGACATCATGAACAAACTGCTTGAAGTGTATAGCAAGGAAGCGCTTGAAGATCGTAATCTGATTGCAAACACTACCATTCAATTTATCGACGACAGGCTTAAGTTCCTTACTTCTGAACTTTCAAGTGTCGAGAGGGATGTTGAACAATACAAACGTGCTAATGAATTGACTGACGTCACATCCAACGCAGATCAGTACCTGGCACAGGCAAGTGAGTACTCAAAGCAATTAGAAGAAATACGCGTCCAAATTGAAGTCCTCGAATCGATAGAGACTTACATTAATAAGCAGCCAGGGAAATTTGAACTAGTTCCAAGCACTCTGAATATTCAAGACCCCACGCTCGTTCAACTGATCACTCGTTTTAATGAACTGCAGCTGGAAAGAGAACGCATGTTAAGGACAACGCTTCCAAACAACCCGCTGGTACAGGACATTAACGAGCAACTAGCGACACTGCAGTTGAATATTCTTGAAAACCTTCACAACATAAAGAATGGATTGAATATCACGCAGAAAAGTCTGCAAGCATCATCAGGCAAATTCAGATCTCAGATACAAAAGGTTCCGAGCATCGAACGCGACTTGTTGGAGATCAACAGACAACAAGGAACAAAAGGAAACCTTTACTTATATCTGTTGCAGAAAAGGGAGGAGTCAGCTTTAGCGCTGGAGATAACAGTGTCTAAAACACGCATGCTTGATTCGGCAATGGTGGAGGACAAGCCGGTAAGTCCAAAGAAAAGCCTCGTCTATTTGCTCGCACTTCTTGTTGGATTCGGAATTCCTTTTTCCGGCATCTACATCAAGGATTTGTTGAACGACAAGGTCCAGAGCAAACGCGACGTGCACCGCGTTACCGATACGCCTATTCTTGGCGAGATATCGCACAATAGCAGTAATAAGAGCTTAATTGTCGTCGAGGAAACAGGGACATCTATTGCTGAACTTTTCAGACTAATTCGCTCTAATCTTCATTTCGCTACAGCAGGAAAGGAAAACAAAGTGGTACTTGTGACTTCAAGTACCAGTGGTGAAGGAAAAACTTTCTTCTGTATCAACCTTGCGGCAAGCCTCACATTAATCGGAAAGAAGGTAGTGCTGCTCGAGCTTGACCTTAGGATGCCAAGCCTTTCCAAGCAGCTCGATGTTGTTCCCGGAATAGGTATATCAGATTATTTGGTTGCCAATGACAAAGTGCAAATCGAAGATATTCTCAGGGCGCACAGCACGGTTCCGGGATTATTCTATGCCAGCTCAGGTTCGCTTCCGCCGAATCCTGCAGAACTAATGATGTCTCACAACCTGGCTCATTTCATCAATGAGTTAAAGGCAAGCTTTGACTACATTATCATTGACACCGCCCCAGTTGGTAAAGTATCTGACGCATTCAGCCTTAGCTCGCTTATTGATTCTACGATATACATGGTGCGCTACAATTACACACATAAGAGCCATCTGGATTTGATCGAAGATATTTACGCGAATAAGAAATTGGCACATCCAATGATTGTGCTCAACGATGTCAAGGAAGAAGCTGCGCACGCTTATGGCTACGGCTATAGCTATGGCTATAAGAAGACTGAAAAACAGGAGGTCAGCATTTCTTAATTCTTCCCAAGCGTCGGTAACGAACGGGTCAGACCATGACCATTGTGCCATGGCTGATCGATATCCTAGTTCAAAGTTTTTTAACAGGTAGT
>DASVBA010000748.1:0-5605 GCA_036376095.1 Chryseolinea sp. | reverse complement strand
GAGTCCGCGTTTTGTTTTTTCGGCAGTCGATTTTTCCTGAGGTGTTCGACCGATCGGTGCTGTGAAGGAGACTTCTTTGGCGGTCCAGGTGCCTACAATTTGGTCGCGGTTAAATGTTTGGGCAACGGCAAGCGTGCTACTTACCAAGGAAAGTATTAGGATCAGCAATTTGTTCATTTCGCTCGGCGACTTTGATATGGTTCGGTGTTGATAACGTTTAATTCTTCGAAAACTTATGTATGGCTTGTCATTCAGTAATCCGTCATCCTGGGCTGTTATATGCATGCTGGATGCGGCTTGCGCAGGCGACAGTAGGTCCGCGCAAATGAAGTTTCAACGCGACGAAAGATCTTTTACCGAATGGCCGTAATGGGATAGGGGTGGTAGCTACAATTCTTCAGTGACATATTGTTTTGTTGAATATTAACAGAACACGTCGGGGCAGGCAATATGTCAATAATCAGCGATCAGGATATTTCGAGCTTCATGCTAACAATACCCTATTTAACCATCGATAAAAGCAGCTCCGGTTCGTTTGTCGTAATAAAATCGACACCTTGTTTGAGGAATTCTTCGAGTGCTGGTTTATCGTTTACGGTCCAGACATTAATGGTGAGTTTTTTACTTTTCGCGTCCTGTATCCAGCCTGGATTTTTTTGCAAGACACTGAAGTTATAATCTAAACCAAAGAAACGATCAGCGGCTAGTTCAGCCGGTGTTTTGTCACCTCTGAGGTAGGCGACCTTTGCGTAGGGTGCAAGTTTCATCACTTCTTTGCACGCTTCGTAGTCAAAGCTTATATAGTCAACCCATGCCTGTGCTTTCAACTTTTCAACCAGTGCTACCACCTTCCGTGTCAGCGCTATTGAACTTTCCTTGCCGAGCTCCGAAGGTTTTATCTCCAGGATAAGTTTGGTTTTAGTTTGTTCCATCCCCGCTCTCAGGTAGTTCTCCAGAGTCGGCAACGTTTCGCCATTAGTGAGTTTTATTGTCAACAATTGGCTTGCGCTTGTTTTGGCGATCGACACGCCTTGTATGGAATTGTCGTGATTAACAAATGGAAGTGAGTCAGCTGACATGTGAACATCGAATTCACTGCCCTCGCAGCCCATCATTATCGCATGTTTTAGCGCAGCGATGGAATTTTCTGGTACGCCCGTGTTTTTCCAGGCACCGCGGTGAGCAATGACCTTGTTGCGAATGAAGTCATCCTTTACAATTCTAAACTCCCTTGAAAGCTGACCTGTGGAAGTTTTAACAGTAAGCGTGATATCAAACCAGGATGCTGTTGATTTTAGTTTGCCTGGCCGGAAGGTAAGTTCATTATCCCTATTAACCTTAAACGCGGTTGCATGGTCACCATCGATCGTGACGGACTTAATTTCAGTGCCGGACAGCCTGACGTCACCAATCTTATTCTTCTCTTTCGGAATCGTATAATTCGTAAGATAAAGGTGTGGATGTTCAGTTTCTTGTCCCAGGCAATTCATACATACAAATACTGTTTGTGATAAAACAACAAAGAAAGTCTTCATCAGTGAAGTAGATTTTAGTGCGAACAAGGCGAAAGTTAGGGACTTTTACTATCCGAAAATGCAACTTCACCTGCATCATTTTTGGAAATGATTTGATTTAATATACGGGAGATGTTTCGATAAAGAATTGAAAAGTAAAGACTGGCATAGGATAGTTACCTCCTTTTACTATCTTGGTCAAATTAGCTCGAAAACATTACGAACCGAATCCTCACATAAACAAAGACCCAACATGAGAATCATATCAAAGTATTTAGCCATTAGCATATTAATGGTTTTTATCTCCCTTCCAACATTTTCACAAAAGGTACTTTCATCAATTCTGAAAAAAGGTGAGATACGCATCGGAATGACGGGAACCCAGCCTCCATTCTCAATGAAAGCAAAGAATGGAGAGTTGATCGGTTATGAAGTTGATCTTGCGAAAGCACTTGCAAAAAACATGGGTGTGAAACTGAAGCTGGTTGAAATGCCTTTTTCGGATTTGCTGGGGGCGCTCAAGTCGGGTAAAATCGATGCTGTTATGTCAGGGATGACAATGACACCTGAACGCAATCTCGAAGTTCTTTTTGCTGGGCCGTACATACTTTCAGGCAAATCTATTCTGACTAAATCAAAACTGATCAGTGAAATTTCGGCAGGCAAAACCGAAAAGAAGTATAGGATCGTTACCCTGAAAGGATCAACGAGTGTTGAATTTGTTAAAAGTTATATGCCCGAACAGGAGTTAATTCTCGTTGATAACTACAGTGCCGGGGTTGACATGGTTCTGAATGATAAGGCCGACGCTATGGTTGCAGACAAACCGATTTGTGTGGTTACGATAATGAAAAATCAAGGCAAGGATCTTGTCACCTCGGAGAAGCCATTGACCATTGAACCTATTGGCATGGCGCTGCCATCAGACGACCCTCAGTTCCTGAATCTGGTTGAAAATTACATTTCATCGCTGGAGCTTTCGGGTAACCTACCCGCCCTCGAGAAAATGTGGTTCCAGGACGGTGCGTGGATGTTGAATGTCGAATAACTCAACCCCTTCTATTTGTACCTCATAGCTAAAAGTTTACAGCCTGAAGCTTGCGGCTTGTAGCTCAGCTAAATACGTCACGTTATGAAATCTAGCCTATCCTTTGTTGTCCTTCTCGCAATAGCTACAACCGTTTTTGCCCAGGAGAGAAAACTTCCAGAAACCTTTACTCTTCCAGCGCACCCGCGAATATTGTTGCTGAACAATGAAGATTCAGCTATTCAGGCAGCCGTCACGTCCAATCCGGTTTGGAAAAAAATGCACGCGGCTATTTTGAGAGAGTGTGATGAAATGATGGGATTGCCCCTGCTTGAACGTATTCAAACCGGAAGACGCCTGTTAAGTGTGTCGAGGGAATGTATCCGGCGTGTATTCTACCTTTCCTATGCTTATAGGATGACCGGCGAGGAAAAGTATTTTCAGCATGCCGAAAAGGAGATGCTCGCAGTAGCCGCTTTCACTGACTGGAATCCTTCACACTTCCTTGACGTAGCAGAAATGACAATGGGGATGGCCATCGGTTATGATTGGCTGCATGACAAGCTTTCTGAAGAATCGAAAAGAATTATACGGGAAGCAATTCTGAAAAAAGGTCTTGAACCCTCGTTCGACGATAAGTATAACGGCTTCTTAAAAGCCACTCATAACTGGAACCAGGTGTGCAATACGGGAATGACGTTCGGTGCACTGGCCATCATGGATGAATATCCCATTGAATCGAGGCAAATCATTGACCGGGCGTTGAAGACAATTTCTCTACCAATGGAAGATTATAAACCCGACGGCGCCTATCCCGAGGGTTTTTCGTATTGGGGTTACGGCACATCGTTTAATGTTATGTTCCTCAGCGCTATGGAAAAATCATTCTCCAGTGATTATGGATTATCTGCCATGCCTGGATTTTTGAATACGCCTGTCTTCCGTGCGCATATGATTGGGACAACCGGAGCATCCTTCAACTGGGGAGATTGCTCGCCGGGTGCGAATCTCAGTCCAGCCATGTTTTGGTTTGCCCAAAAGAAAAATGATCCTTCCCTTCTTTGGATGGAGAAGAACTTTCTTACTAAAGATGACTATTCCGCGTTTACAAATGACCGTCTGCTTCCTGCTGCTATTATATGGGGAAAAGAAATATCATTCGAACAAATCACGGAGCCAGCCTCCAGAGTATATGTTGGACAGGGACCGAGTCCGGTGGCGCTGATGCGTACTTCGTGGAGCAACCCCAATGGAATCTACCTGGGTTTCAAAGCCGGATCCGCATCCGTCAATCATGCGCATATGGACATTGGTTCATTTATTATGGAGTCGGATGGCATACGTTGGGCGGCTGACCTTGGCATGCAGGATTATGAGTCGCTTGAATCAAAAGGCATTCAACTTTGGGGAAGGACCCAGGAATCACAGCGATGGAGCGTACTTCGCTTGAATAACTTTGTTCACAATACACTCACAGTAGACGATAAGTTGCAGGTAGTAAGTGGCTATTCGAAGATCGACAGATACTCGGATAAAGAGGAGTTTTCATTCGCCGTATCTGATCTGTCAACGATTTACGCAGGTCAGCTGGCGAACGTGATCAGGGGCGTTGCAATTGTTGATCAACGTTATGTTGTTATAGACGATGAACTCACAACGTTGGACAAACCCACCAAAGTCCGGTGGACGATGTTAACCTCAGCCGACGTTTCAATCGGTAAGAATAATACCGCTTTACTGACGAAGGACGGGAAACAGCTTACCCTTCGTGTCGAAAGCCCCGCAAAAGTGTCGTTGAAGACCTGGAGTACTCAGCCAACCACGACGTACGATGCCGCAAACCCAGGAACAACGATTGTCGGTTTCGAAATGGAGCTAGGGGCCAACTCGAAAGAGATTATTGTCGTTAAATTGATTCCGCCAGGAGCAGAGAAGAAGGCGAAACAAAACGTTGAGGCATTGAGTAGTTGGCGGTAATAACGTGACATGGTCGCCGTCACCCATATTACGATTAGAAGAATTCAAAAATGAAAGTCAGAAAAGCAGATCCGTCAAAAGACTATGATGAGATTTGGGACATCTTTTCGAAGGTTATTCGAACAGGCGATACCTATGTTTTTGACCCAGCTACTCCCAAAGAGGCACTTAATAGACTATGGTTCGCTGACAGTATGGACACTTTTGTAGCCGTTGATGACGACGGCAGAATTTTGGGTACCTATTTTATTAAGCCGAATCAGATTGATCTGGGCGGCCATATTGCGAATTGTGGTTATATGGTAAATCCCGATCACCATGGAAAAGGGATTGGGAAACTCTTATGCGAACATTCAATCGGGTTCGCCAGGCAAAAAGGCTATTTGGGTATGCAATTCAATATCGTAGTCAGCACGAATACAAATGCCGTAAAGCTCTGGAAGAAATTTGGCTTTGAAATCATTGGCACCACGCCAAAAGGATTCAGACACAAAGCGCTGGGATTGGTGGACACCTATATTATGTTCAAGGACTTAACAAACTTGAGCCAGGAATGATGATCAATGATGTCTTTAAATTATCGGCGTGCCAGCCGTACGATGTACAAACATGAACGAACAAGATCCATCTCAATTATTTAAAGGCAAATTCATTGGAATGTTTGACATGAATGGAAAACCTATTCATGAAGGCGATTCAGTTGAATTTTACTACAAAGGTGAGACCGTGATTTGCAAGGTAGTGTACGTCGCGGAGTGGGCGCTGTTCTGTCTTCAATGGCCAGACGGCTACAAGAATAAATTCCCAATGAATCCCGAAAAGTACAAAGTTATCTAGGGCCAGCGTTGATAATAATATTATGAAAGCATAAGTTGAAATATTCCTCTTTGCTTGTAACCCATATGATCTGGGCTCCGGAGGAGCCCCCCAAACGCGCGCACTATCTATGGCATGCGCAGCGACATTAACCCACAAAATAGCTATGATGAACACCGAACTGTGCAAAGTCGCACGCTATTTCCAGTAGCACAAAAGACATTCAACCAAACAGCTCCAGAGGAGCATCCTATCTGTAGCAACCGCGATT
>DASVBA010000746.1:0-4827 GCA_036376095.1 Chryseolinea sp. | reverse complement strand
AATCGCGTCAGATCAACTACATTCTTCATCCTTACATTCAGCTATCTCTGTTTCAAGCGTTGTGTGTTGTATCCCGAGGTGTTCAAGCTGATGTTTAAATTCATTCTTTAGTTTAGATATTTCATCATGAGAGATAGGATCATTTAATACGAGGTGTGCCGTCAACGCATTCTCCGCAGTACTAATAGCCCATACGTGGATGTGATGAATGTCCTTAATACCGGTTAGCTTCAACGCCGTTTTGCGTATGGTCTCCAGATCAATGTTCTTCGGTACTGCGTCCAGCGACAGCGACAAGCTATCACGCAGCAGGTTCCACATACCTGCCACAATCACAATCATGATAATAAGACTTATAAACGGATCGACCCAGTACCAGCTTGTATAGGAAATGATAACGCCTGAAATTACAACACCCACGGAAACAAGAGCGTCAACCATCAGATGAAGGTAAGCGCCTTTGATGTTCAAATCATCTTCCTTGTTTCTGAAGAACAGCAAGGCCGACAGGGCATTGATCAATATACCAATAGCGGCTACCCAGATGATCGTATTGCTTTTTACTGGCTGTGGTGTTATAAAGCGGAAAATGGATTCATAGCCAATACTCCCGACAGCAATCAGTAGAATAATTGCATTTAATAGTGAGATCAGTATTGACGCTTTACGGTAGCCATAGGTGTATTTTTTCGTTGACCTGATGGCTATCAGCTTAAAGGCGCCTAGCGCAAGGGCTAAGCTTGCCACATCGCTGAGGTTGTGCCCGGCATCGGAAATAAGAGCGAGCGAATTTGAGGCCAACCCCGCAATGAACTCTACAAGCACAAAGGCCGAATTCAGACCAATCCCAATTAAGAACAACCGGCTAACATGACTGAAGTCAGTCTGATGATGGTGGTGGTCGTGGTGGTTATCGTGATGGCTGTGCATCATATACAAAAGTATGACACGAATTCATGCAACAGGTTTTCATCTGGGAATTAAAACTGGGTAAGGAGATAAGGAGATAAGGAGATAGGGATAAGGAGATAAGGAAGTAGGGGAATAGGAGATAAAATATCTGTTTTTCGCGGAAATGCCTTAAAAACAATGCTTTACAGATAAAAAAACATTCCGTAATAAGGTGGCTATCGCCCTATCTCCCTATCACCTTATCTCCCCGGAATATTTGATTATGATAGATTTCTTCTAATTTTAGAACATTGAAATCAAAACGTTATTAGTCGGAAGCCAGTTAATTCAAGATCAATAAATCCATCGTTCAATATGAAAAGAATACTCGTCCCCACCGATTTTTCAAAACCCGCCATGATTGCAACTGAAGTTGCTGCGGACATAGCAAGAAAGGCCGGCACAGAACTTACCCTTTTGCATGTTATCGAAGAAGATGTAGGCAATTCAATAAACGTGGAGGGTCAGGTTAATTCCGATAGTGGATGGGAGGAAAGGATCTATACCATGAAGCTTATTGAAAAAGCAAAGAAGCAAATGGCTAAGGCTGCTGAAGATCCGAAACTCGAGGGTGTCAGAGTCAGGCAGGAGCTTCGCGTTGGATCGCCTTACCACGGCATGAATAAGATCATCGTCGAGAAGAAGGTTGACCTTGTGGTGATGGGAACCTCCGGCCGTTCAGAACTTGAACAGATGATTATTGGCTCCAACACCGAAAAAGTCGTGCGAACGTCAAATTGCCCGGTATTGACCGTCCATAACAAACCATCGAGCAAGGACTTTAAAGAAATTGTATACGCTACGTCGATGGACAAGGAAGAGGAAGTATTCTCACGTGTCGTACGCGCCACGCAAAAATTGTATGACTCAACCATTCACCTGGTTCGGATAAACACGCCGGGAAATTTTCAACGTGATGTGAGCGTTAAAAAGTATATGCTGGATTTTGCCAAGAAGTTGCAGCTGAAAAACTACACGCTTAATGTGTTCAATGATATCAGCGAAGAAGAAGGTATAATCTACTTTGCCGACAGTATCAATGCTGATCTGATTGCAATGTCAACTCATGGAAGGACTGGCTTCGCCCACGTGCTTGCGGGTAGTATTGCAGAAGACGTTGTGAGTCATTCCAAACGTCCGGTGCTAACCTTCGTTACAAAAAGCAGAAAATAAAATCTTCCTTCTCCCCGATTAAAGCCTGGTGATTGCCGGGCTTTTTTTATTTTTAATAGAATGGATTATTACCAGACACTCGGAGTTTCAAGAACGTCCTCAAACGCCGACATCAGACGAGCCTACCGTAAGCTTGCCGTTACTTATCACCCGGACAAGAATTCAGATCCCAATGCTGAAAGCATCTTCAAAGAAATAAACCAGGCATATGAAGTGCTCGGTGATCCGGAAAAGCGCCGGGCATATGATCAGGGATTTGAAATCCTTTTAGG
Source organism: Chryseolinea sp. (assembly GCA_036376095.1). Classification (GTDB taxonomy): domain Bacteria; phylum Bacteroidota; class Bacteroidia; order Cytophagales; family Cyclobacteriaceae; genus Chryseolinea. The sequence goes on along the minus strand of DASVBA010000746.1, from coordinate 2,431 downwards.
CCTACCGGGACAATCGCCGGAGCCAAGTCATCGGGACCCGAGGTATCGTCCCAGGCCAAGAACATATCGGAAAAGCGATCGAGAGGAATTACGCGAATTGATGGCGAAATACCTGCGGTATTTTAATTGGATCTCGATTGGTTGTTTTGTGTTTTGCTGTTTACTGGCCGTTGACTTCCTTTGGCCACAACAGATTGCTAATGAAAAAATTGTAAGCACAAGCAAACGGCAAACTTATTCGCGGAATTCCACGACCACGTGGTGGGTGATACATACTTCAGAAGGGAAAACCGTTGACTTGCCATTTGTGGTCAGTGACATATTTGTACCGGGGGAAAGCGTGACGATCAGTAGTTCAAACTTTTTTAGAATAGCACGAAAGGTACAATGCAGGTCGACTGAAGTTCCCATAAAAAGCTCCATCTATGGGAATTTTGTTTTTGCCCCTGCAGCATTGCTTTTCTTTTCATTTCTTGGAGTACTCTTTCGCAAAAATATCGAGTATGGTTTTAACTTTGGCGTCGTTAGCTTTGTGTTGTTATTATTCCTGGGTGCTTTAATTTTAGTTTTATAGGTATGGCGAAAAACAATGACTGGAAGAAGAGAGATGGCGTGGTTTATTCTACGTCATCCGACTTTGAATTCAACTATAAGCAGGAGGAAGAATCGGCTACTCTGCCGCCTCAACAGCAACAGTTGAAGGTTACCCTCGACAAAAGCATGAGAGCTGGCAAGCAGGTAACATTGGTAACGGGTTTTATCGGCACCGCCACAGATCTTGAACTGCTGGGCAAGGTGTTGAAGTCGAAGTGTGGGGTTGGTGGATCAGTAAAAAACGGAGAAGTCATCATTCAGGGCGATCACCGCGATAAGATTGTTTCGATACTTCAAAAGGAAGGTTACAAGGCGAAACGCTCAGGCTGATCATTTGGTCATCGGTGATTGAGGGCCACCGTTGTAGATAGTTTCAAGCCTTTCTTAACTGATGTACGATTTTGCGGCTTTTTGAAAATTCCGGCGTGACGTGGTTACGCATCTTTGCGGCGAGGGAAATTTAGATACCCTGTCTATTACGTTGAGCGCCAGATCCAAGTCCATTATTCTAGTGACCCTCCTTCTCTTGAGCCTCCAGTTTCTGAATTCAACCGCCGCTTCGATGTCGCGCGTAGCGTCCAAAGATGAAGAGTTGAAGCGAAAGAACAACCGGAACTATGCAAACGCATGCACGCTGCTTGCCAAGAAAAGAAACAAAAAGGTGAAGCCAATGCGCAAATCCAAACGCAAATTACCCAAGTGGAGATAGCCGCCGTAACCCCCATTACCTAATTTCCCTATTGCCATCAAACCAATCCTTGAACTCGCCTACTTTTTCGCGACTTACGATGATCTCTTTGTCGAACTCCTGAACAAGAGTGATCTTCAACCTGCTGTTCGAGTAGACAAGTACGTCTTTAATAGAGTTGATATTGACAATAAAGGTACGGTTCAATCTGAAAAAGATTTTTGGGTCCAGTATGTTTTCGAGTGACTCCAACGTGTAGTCTACGATGAACTTTCGTGGCTGATTGGTCACGAGGTAGACATCTCTTCCATCGGCGTAAAATAGAGCGATTTGCTCCGCGGTTATGGACCGGATGTGCTCACCCAGCTTCACCATGAACCGGTTCTTGTATTCTTTGGTCTTAAGCGACGAAAACGCCTGGTGAATTCTTTGTGATTGTTCCGGCTGAAGCTGTTGCCGAAGGCTTTCAAGCTTTTTAAGGCTGGAAGACAGATCAGTAAACGTAATAGGCTTCAGCAAGTAATCAATGCTGTTCACTTTGAAAGCATCGAGCGCGAATTCATTAAAGGCTGTCGTGAAGATGACAGGCTTTCTGACATTTACCTTCTGAAATATTTGGAAGCTAAGGCCATCAAGCAATTGTATGTCCATAAAAATGAGATCGATCGAATCCTGGTTGTTTGCTAACCATTCGACACCTTTGGCGACTGAATCAACGGTAGCGATAACCTTACTGGATGGATCGTACTTTAAGAGGTAGCGTTCGAGCTTCTCAGCTGCCGGCAATTCGTCTTCAACAATTAAAACCTTCATTATTGAATGGTAAGTTCTTCAGCCACGCGGATGACGGGCAATTTAATATAATTTTCCTCGTATGCTTTCACCTTGATCATGGGCTGATCACTGTAGAGGGAATACGATTTCTGCAGCCGGGTTAAGGCGAGTTCAGCATTAGGATTTTGTATGAGGCGGTCATTGAGTTTGCTTTGTAGCGTAATGTAATCGTCTTCAAGGTAACAACGAATGATCAGGGGCTCAAAACGGGATACGATGGTGCTCCTCACAAGGCTTTCAACGATCACTGGTAAAGAACCGGGGATAAGGGTCGCGTTGAGTTGGTCGGGATCTAAGGTGGACTCAAACCTGAGC
>DASVBA010000740.1:0-4578 GCA_036376095.1 Chryseolinea sp. | reverse complement strand
AAGGAACAGGAATATTATTGGGTTTGCATAAGGAGCGGCTGCGTCTCTCATCGACATGACCCCTAGGGCTGGGAACGAAACTAAGGGTAGCAGGGCCGTCACCGGGATGGGTACTGCTTCAGAGATCCACCATACGATCATCCAGGCGCCAAGAGCCAGTACTTTATTAGCACCAGGTGATATAAAGTCACTGGGTAACGTAAGGAGCAGTATTACAAAAAGAAGAGGCCCGAGGATAAATCCGACTTGACGTCCGGAAAATAGATCTTTATTCACGCAGAAAGTATTTCGCAGTGTTTCAAAACTAAGTTATTTGAGGGCATGTTCAAAGACTGACCTGGCAACAAGGTAGCTGCGTATGTGGTGGCAATAATTAAAAGTTCCGATTATTAAAATAATAACCGATTTGTTCCGACTAATAGAGCACAAGCGAACGGAAGGCAATGGATATGGCCATGCAAATAAAAGAACAGACGTTTCTTAGAGAGAAAGACAGGTTGCTGGGTTTTATCCGTAACCGTGTGTCTTCCCTCGAAGAGGCAGAGGATATTCTTCAGGACGTATTCTACCAGTTTGTCGCTGGTTACGACACTATTGAGTCCCTCGACAGGGTCACATCGTGGTTATTTTCTGTCGCCAGGAACAAAATAATAGACCGCTACCGACGGGATTCCTCTCGCCCCAAAAGGACGGATCTTGGAATTCAGACCGGCACCGACGACGACGCGCCGCTAACGCTGCAGGATATTCTTCCAGATCTCGGCAATACTCCGGAGGATTCCTATCTAAGGGATGTAATATGGGAGGCTATAATGGATGCAGTGGATGAGCTTCCCCCAGAACAGCGTCAGGTCTTCATTCTGAACGAAATTCAGGAGCGCAGCTTCAGGGAGATTTCGGAGGAAACGGGCGTGTCCATCAATACTTTGTTATCGAGGAAACGATATGCCATCCTTACGCTGAGAAAGAAACTACAACGGTTATATAATGACATCTAAAATATTGTAAGCTATGAACAAGGGTATGAAAATATTAGCGTGGACGGCAATGGGAGTGCTTGCCGTTACAGTCTTCGGACTGGTTACCATGCTTCTTTGGAACTGGCTGGTGCCGGTCTTGTTTAATGGCCCTGTTATCAGCTTTTGGCAGGCATTAGGACTTCTGGTATTGTCAAAGTTGCTATTCTGGGGAGCCAGCGGTAAAGGTCATAACTGGCGTTCCCATAGTTATCAGAATCACTGGAAGAACAAGTTTTACAATAAATTTTCATCCATGACACCGGAAGAACGAGAGGCGCTTAAGCAAAAAATGAAGGAAAAATGGTGTCACTGGGAAGAAAGCAGCTCATCTAAAGATTCTACCGGTTCAAACGTTTGAAGAGACGCTTCGGGAAAAAATCACGTAAAAAGTGACACAAAAGGTGAACGAGGAGGGGATTTATTCGTTCAAGGAAACTGTGGAAACTTTTGTAATGTAAATAGTTTCCGTAGTTTTGCCGCCCTATGGAAGAAACCGAAGTAAAAACCAAGATCCTCAAGGCAGCCGAGAGCTTGTTCATGAAATACGGTGTTCGCAGCATTTCAATGGATGACATTGCCAGGCACTTATCGGTCTCAAAAAAAACCTTGTATCAGCATTTTGCCGATAAGGAAGACATCGTCACGTTGACGTGTCAGGCGCATATCGAAGAAATGTCCCGGGAATTCGAAGAAGTTCAAAATAACGCAAAGAACGCTATTGACGAGCTGGCCAAAATCTCGGTATGCCTGAAGCAGAGTTCCGAAGAAATGAACCCGTCGTTGTTGTTCGATCTTCAGAAGTACCACCCGAAAGCGTGGTCGGTCTGGTTGAATCACAAAAACAACTTTATACGTGAATCAGTGATACGGAACCTGAAGCAGGGAATCGAAGAAGGTTACTTCAGATCAGAAATTGATAAGGAGGTTATTGCAGCCATCCGGCTCGAAATGGTGCAGCTGCCTTTTGACGACCGGGTTTTTCCACCTTCTCGCTTCAAACTGACAGAAGTACAAATGCAGATCTTCGACCACTTTGTTTACGGAATAGTGACAGAGAAGGGAAGGAAGCTGTACCAAAAATACAAAGAAAGCCAAGTTGAACTCTCAAACCCTTAACCATGAAACGAATAATACACACACTTTTGATCAGCATAGCTCTTCCGTTGGGAGCGAATGCTCAGTCTGCGACTCCAGCGGCTTTTACCCTTGATGATTGCATCAAGTTTGCGTTGGAGAATACTATCGATGTGAAGAATGCGAGAGTAGATGAACAGATCGCGCAGGCAAAGGTCAGAGAAATAACCGGCATTGGGTTACCACAAATTGATGGTTCCGTCGCTGTCCAGCACAACCAAAAACTTCCAAGGTTCTTTGCCCAGTATGCTGTCGCCCAAGGGTTCGGCGGTGAGGATGAAAACGGAAATCCGAACATTGACTACCCAGGGGTAGAGCCAACAGACGTCGTGGCATCTCAGAACTTTTTCCAGTTACCAAGTAACGGAAGCGCTGGACTAACGATAAACCAGCTCCTGTTTAACACCACCTACCTTGTAGGCTTGAAAGCTGCGGGAACCTACAAAGAACTGGCAGAAAAAAGCTCCGAACAAACCCAGATCCAGGTGATTGAAAACGTAACAAAAGCTTACTATGCGGTTTTAGTGAACAATGAGAGAATCGCTTTGTTTGACAACAACATTGCGCGTGTTGATTCATTACTACGTACTACTACTGCTTTAAATCAAAATGGATTTGCTGAAGCAATTGATGTTGATAGAACTCAAGTGACACTAAACAATCTTAAATCTGAACGTCTTAAGTTTCTCAATCTTCAGAATTTGAGTCTTGGTCTGCTAAAATTTCAGATGAACTATCCAATGGATAAAGACCTGAACGTGGCCGGAAGCCTGTCTGATCTGAAAGTAAATGAAAACCTCTTCAATGAATATCAGGAAGGTTGGGATTATAAGAACAGGATCGAATACAAAATACTGGATACCCAACGCAGACTTCAGGAGCTTGACATCAAGAATCAACAGTCTCATTCCTATCCCAGCCTTGTGGGATTTGCGAACCTGGGTTATTCAACTCAGTCAACGGATATTGGGGGTGTTTTCAAAACGAATACCAACATTAGCGATAATGGAATCATCGGACCCGACAAATGGTATTCATATTCCACTTTCGGCATTTCTCTTCGTGTGCCGATCTTTAGTGGATTACAACGTACCTACCAGGCGCAACAAGCTAAGCTGACTCTCCTAAAGATCGAGAACAGCTTTACTTCATTGAGACAAGGAATTGATCTAAGTATTCAGCAGAATACAATCGTTTATAAGAATGCACTTGAAACATTCAGATCTCAACGGGAAAACATGGAGCTCGCTGATCGCGTGGCCCGCGTCACAAAAATAAAATATGAGCAGGGGGTTGGTTCAAACATTGAAGTTACGGATGCCGAGGCAAGTTTGAGAGAATCACAGGTAAACTATTACAACGCATTGTTCGATGCTATTCTGGCGAAGATAGACCTCGATAAAGCGTATGCTAAAATCGACCCTACGCAATACATAACACCAACAACCAAGTAACCAAACCATGAAAAATTCCTTCAATATGAAATCGAAAATATACACCCGTTTGTCTGGACTGACCCTGGCCGTTGTTATGATGGCTTGTAGTGCGACTACTCCGGATGATGATAAACAGTCACGCCTAGATAAGCTAAAAACCGAAAAGTCAAACATTGAAAAAGAGATCAAGAAGCTCGAGGGGGAGATTGCTAAAGCTACACCGGATTCTGCTGTAACAGTTAAAGCAAAAGAAGTTGCAGTTACCGAGCTGGCGCCCAGAAGCTTTAATCACTACGTCCAGACCCAGGGCAGCGTGGATGCGGAGGACAACATTATGCTCAGCGCAAAAGCGATGGGGGTGGTGACGGCCGTTTATGTTACCGAAGGCCAACAGGTTTCCAAAGGACAAGCCTTGGTTCAGTTGGACAACAGCGTTATCAAGCAGAACATCGAGGCAATGAAATCCCAATATGAACTTACCGTGGCAATTTATAATCGTCAAAAGAACCTCTGGGATCAGAAGATAGGAACTGAAGTGCAATACCTGCAGGCGAAAACCAACATGGAGAATCTTGAAAAACAGATCAAGTCGCTTCAGGAACAAAGTGATCAGTCACGGATCACCTCTCCAATTAGCGGAACTGTCGACATGATCAGCGCCAAGCTGGGAGAATCTATGTCACCAGGTATGCCAGCCGTTAAGGTGATCAATACTTCTAACCTTAAGCTGGTTGCGAATGTGTCTGAGGCATATGTCACGAGTATCAAGAAAGGAAATGATGTCCTGGTTAATATTCCGGAGTTGAATAGAGAGTTAAAGGCAAAAGTGTCGTTCGTGGGAAAGAACATTGATCAGCTTTCCCGTACGTTTGCTGTGGAGATCAAATTGCCTTCGCTGCCGGATCTTCGCCCTAACATGACCGGAGTGGTAAAGATCATTTTCCACTCTGAGCCATCTACTCTTGTGGTACCTGTGAATGTAGTCCAGG
>DASVBA010000724.1:0-4264 GCA_036376095.1 Chryseolinea sp. | reverse complement strand
AAAGAGGCGATCATAGAGGCATCGAAAACGCGTATGACGCCGGTATTGCTGACCGCCATGGCTGCCACGCTGGGACTGGTTCCTCTCGCAGTCGGTTTTAATATTGACTTCGTTACTTTGTTTACCAGCTTCGAACCGAACATTTTCTTTGGAGGTGATAATGCGGCATTTTGGGCCCCGCTATCCTGGACTATGATTTTTGGTTTGATATTCGGAACGTTCCTTACACTTTTCCTGGTACCTGTTATGTATTTGCTTTCGGTAAGACTAAAAGCACGGGTGATGGCGTGGATTTTTGGGACACCTCGCGACGACGCCAAGACCACGGTTACTACGATATAAAAAATTGATGGTGAACGAACGACCCTGAATTGGTGTTGACGTTTAGACTAAATATTCTGAAAAGTCGTCTTACTTGTAGGGCGACTTTTTCCTTTCTTTATGAAGCGAAGAATTATGACACTTTTGACGTTTGCAATTATCTTTTTGGTAATTGATTATTATGTCTTCCAGGGAGTGCTGGTGGTTAGCCGCAACTGGGGTCAGGCATGGAAGAACATAGCCAGGTATGGTTTCTGGGTCCCTACGGTCTTGAGTATTGCCGCTTTGATGTGGTGGGCGTTCGCTGATCCATACAAGGGAAGCCATAATGTTCGCGCATGGATAATCACAGGCCTGGTTGCCACTTATTTTTCGAAGGTATTTGCTGTTCTTTTTCTTTTCGTCGATGATGTGCAAAGGGGAGTTAGAACGCTGGCCAACTTTTTTAACAGGGCCCCGAGTGACCTGCCCGGTGCTGCAATTCCCCGTTCCGAATTTCTGGCAAAAACGGCGTTGCTGGCGGCAAGTGTTCCCTTTGGGGCAATGACGTATGGAATTATTTCCGGCGCGCACGATTATCGCGTAAGACGCACGAGCATTAAGTTGCCGAACCTTCCAAAAGAATTTGATGGACTGAAAATTGCGCAGTTATCAGACATACATACAGGAAGTTTTTTTAACAAGACCGCGGTAAAAGGTGGTGTTGATATGTTGCTGAAGGAAAAGCCAGATGTTATTTTTTTTACCGGTGACCTGGTGAATAACGAAAGCACTGAAGTAAAGAATTATGTTGATGTATTTGATAAATTGAAAGCACCCTACGGTGTTTTTTCCGTTACCGGTAATCATGACTATGGAGACTACCACAGCTGGTCAAGCCAGGCAGCCAAACAAAAGAACTTCAAAGACCTGATGGAGGCGCACCGCATTATGGGATTTGATCTTTTAATGAACGAGCACCGGTTTCTGGAGATCAATGGAGAAAAGATAGCGATAATCGGCAATGAAAATTGGGGTGGGGGAAGGTTTGCTAAGTATGGCAGGCTGGACAAAGCGCACGCGGGTACAGAAGAAGCGCCTGTAAAAATTTTACTTTCGCACGATCCAAGTCATTGGGACGCTCAGGTTCGGCCTTTATATCCCGACATTGATCTGATGTTGGCTGGACACACTCATGGGTTTCAATTCGGAGTGGAGATTGGAAACATCAAATGGAGTCCATCGCAATACGCATACAAGCAGTGGGCGGGTCTGCATCAGGAGGGATCACAATACTTATACGTTAATCGGGGATACGGATACCTTGGATATCCCGGACGTGTTGGCATGCCTCCCGAGATAACAATCATTGAGTTAAAGCGTGCGTAATAACTTTCAGTCAGGATCTCTAAGGTCCTCGACTAAAAGCATTTCCTCTTTAAGTTTCTTGTAAAGCCGATCGTAAAGTTGAAACGTTCTTTGATGAGCGTGGTGATTTTTCAGGTTTGGCTCAATAGGCGAAGCTGATAGAGGCTTAAGTTCGCCATACTCTTTTATGAGGCCCAGCTTCTTCAATGCCAAGTATGCTGCTCCCAGCGCTGAGGCGTCTTCTGAATTCAGCAGGTAGAATTTTTTGCCAAAGATATCAGCGAGGATCTGAATCCACGAGCGTGAGTTGGTGAAGCCTCCACTTGCATGTATCTTTTGTATTGATAACCCGCAATCCTCCATGGCCCTGGCAATGCTAAACAGGGCCATCGATATCCCTTCAATAACCGCCCGAGTAAAGTGGGCTTGAGTATGGTAGTTTCTGATGCCAAAGAATACTCCGCTGGAATCACTATTCCATATCGGCGCCCTTTCGCCCAGCAGGTACGGAAGGAAGATAAGACCATCAGCTCCCGCAGTTGTGTTATCCAGTTCGCTTAACACGGCAGAATATCGATCAGGGGAATCGATTTTCTGTTTAAGAAAGCTTTCTATGTACCATTTTAAGGCCACACCACCGTTATTGATTGGGCCGCCGGATATATATAGGTCCGGGAAGAGGCAATAGTTAAAAGTCATTGCCTTGTGATTGTAGGTAGGTTTCGAGTTGGCCACTCTGATCGCTCCGCTCGTGCCGATCGTAAGAGCAGCTACACCTGGTTCGATCGCACAACTTCCGATGTTTGCCATACACCCGTCGCTGCCACCAATAAGAAACGGGACATTCGATAGTGTGTTTAGATTGTCGGCTCTAACCCCCTGCCTGATATGATCGACGGGTACAGGGTTGCCAAGCATTTCCTCTGTGATCGCGCTCAGCTTAAGGGATATGGAATTCCACGTGAGTTTTTCGATATCAAAAAGGCCTGTAGCCGAAGCGATAGAGTGATCGATCTCATACTCACCAAACAGTTTGAACCACACAAACTCTTTGATGGAAATGAATTTGTATACCTTTTTGAATAGTTCGTTCTCATTTTCTCTGAGCCAGATGATTTTGCAAATAGGGGCCATTGCATGAATTGGTGTACCGCCTTTTTCGTAGATAATGTCACCGTCGTCCGAATCCTTGATTTGTTTCGCGATTGCTGAGCTTCTGTTATCAGCCCAGGTGATCATATTCATCAATGGGTTGCCATCCTTATCGATAGGAATAAGGCTATGCATGGCGCTGCTTAATGCGATTGCTGCCGGTTCAGCCTTCAATTCCGCGACTGTACGCTGAATACATTTAATGAACGCCTGCCAGATGAGTTCTGGTGCTTGTTCACTATAGTTTGGTTCCGGATGGAGTGTAGGATAGGAAACCTGTTCTGTGTGAACAGCATCTCCGGAGGTGTTGACTGCAACGGCTTTTGTGCTGCCAGTACCAATGTCAATTCCTAGGATGTATTTCATTCGTGCTATTAGACCATCAAGATATAAATAAAAACAAAAAGGGCACCTGTTTTCAGATGCCCTTCGGTTTAGGTTAGGTAGAGGTATTATTAATGAGCTGCCTCCATCTCTCTTCTGCGTTTAGCGTCAATGGAAAATTTCCCTGCGCCAAAAACAATAAAGACGACCAAGCCAACCAAGACGACTATCGAAGCCCAAAGCTCCATATGCTGTCCAATGGAAAGAAATCCTTTAGGATAATTAACCATAAAGACCGCACCAATGAGAATGGGTAATTGTAAGACACAAATAATTCTTGTAAAGAGTCCGACTGCAATTAGGGGACCGCCGAGGATGTGCGCAAAGACGACATAATGTGCAAGTGTCATTCCAGCAAAATATACATTGATTCCCGCGGTCGTCATTTCAAATTCATCCATCGTCGTTACAAAGTAAAGCCCTTTGTAAGTAAGGAAGCATCCCAGAGCTATCCTGAAAAAGTCAAGAAACCCAGGCCGATGACTATTACCCCACCTTTCGACATCGGTAACGACACTCATAAACTAGGCGTTTTGTTGAATACAAAGTTTACAAAACTCCTGAACCAAAATCAAGGGTTTTTTGAGGTATTCCAGACCCGCATGATCCAATAGATTGGAAACGCAATAATTCCGAAGAAAACGAATAATAGGATCCACATTAGCTGTTCAATGCTTTCCATTTTTTTGTTTGTCGCAACGTGCACGATGTAGAAAATTAATAACGCAAGCGATAACAGTGATACCAGGATAATAGGCACAAGAAAAGACGATATACCCAAAAGGATGTCAGCGGGTTCAGGATCGGAATGCTCACTGGTAGCAACAATATTGATGATAAATCCGAATACCTGAACGAATATAATTGGAAAAAAGACAAACGGAAGGAACGTGAAAATTCCTAAGACGATATTTTGAGTTCTATTGAATTCCATGGTATTGTATTGATGTTTAACGTAACGTGAATTAACTCAAAAAAAAACTGCCCAATCCAGGGCAGTTTCAATGATACCGTATTGGTGGTTTTAATAGTCGCTCTTACGGTTGAATCCACCGCCACT